>CBHTSV010000304.1:0-4622 GCA_966095215.1 uncultured Sphingomonas sp.
GTTCGCGGCGGTCTATGACTTCGTAATGGACCGCGCGTTCGTCGAAGCGATCGAGCACCGCACGGGCCTGCGGCGGCACATGACTGACAGCATAATCGTCACCCATGAACGCCTTGATCGCGTCGACGCTGTCGAACCACATCAGGGTCTGGAACTCGACCTCTTCGGCCAGCTCGCGTTTCATCAGGTCGATGTGGTGGAAGCCTGGAATGTTGCGCGCCTCGATCCCGGGGATCACCTCTCCGCGAACGATCCGTTCATAGGCGTCGGCGTTCCCGGGTGACGTCCAGCCGCGCCAAAGGCGGCAGATCACTCAGACTCGCATCGGCATGAGGACATAGAGCGCGTTCGACTTTTCACCCTCGCGCAGAAGCGTCGGAGCCGCGGCGTCCGCGAGGTGGACCTCCACCGTGTCCCCGTCGATCTCGCCGAGGATGTCGAGCAGGTAGCGGGCGTTGAACCCGATCTCGAGGCCGTCCGCGCCATAGTCCGCCGCCAGCTCTTCGGTCGCGACGCCATTCTCGGGCGAAGTCACCGATAGAGTGACCTTGTCGCGGTCGACGCTCATCTTCACCGCTCGGGTCTTCTCGCTGGCTATGGTCGAGACGCGGTCCACGCCCGCGGAGAAGCTCTTCGGATCGAGCTTCAAGAGCTTGTCGTTCGCGGTCGGGATGACGCGGTTGTAGTCGGGGAAGGTGCCGTCGATCAGCTTGCTGGTGAGGACCGCGCTGCCGAGCCCGAAACGGACCTTGGTCGGCGACAGCGAGATCTCCACAGTCCCCTCCAACTCCTCGAGGAGTCGGTAGAGCTCCGCAACGGCTTTGCGCGGAATGATCACGTCGGGCATTCCGTCGGCGCCGTCCGGCTTGCCGACCGTCACCCGGGCGAGCCGGTGGCCGTCGGTGGCGGCGGCACGCAGCTGGTCGTCGACGATGTGGAGGAAGATGCCCATCAGATAATAGCGCGTCTCCTCGCTCGAGATGGCGAAGCGCGTCTTCTCGATGATCTGGCGGAGAGTAGCGGCCGGAAGCTCGAACCGCGTCGGAAGGTCGCCCTCGGCAATCACCGGGAAATCGTCGCGCGGAAGCGTCGAGAGGCTGAACCGGGAACGGCCGGCGATGACCTGCATCTTGCCTTCAGCGGCGGTCAGCTCGACCTGGCTGCCCTCTGGGAGCTTGCGCACGATGTCGAACAAGGTGTGCGCGGAAAGGGTTGTCGCACCCGGCTGGCCGACATTGGCGGGAACGCTCTCGTCCACCTGCAGGTCGAGGTCGGTCGCCATCAGCCGGATCGATCCGTCTTCGCGCGCCTCGATCAGCACGTTGGACAGGATCGGGATCGTGTTCCGGCGCTCCACGACCGATTGGACGTGGCCGAGGCTCTTCAGGAGTGTCGCCCGCTCAATGGTGGGTTTCATCGCTCTTCAAGCCCCATCATCCGCACGCGTCCCGGCTGTTATAGCGAGCCGTTCCGCGCACGGAAGTGGGATGATGAGCGGAAAAAGCGCCTAGGGCTTACCGGCTTTCTGGCCGACCGCCGGACCTTTGGCCTGCTTGGCCGGCATCAGCACCGCGTCGACGTGGTGGACCACGCCGTTGGTGTACTGTTCGTCACCCTTGGTGATCGTCGCCTTGTCGCCCGCGGAGTCGGTGAGGACCGTCTTGCCACTCTCCTTCGTCGCGGTGACCGTGCCCCCGCCCATCGTGGCGAGCACGGCCTTGCCCTTGCCGGCGTCGATCGCCTTGTCGATGTCGGCGACGAGCACCGTACCCGGCAGGATCATGTTAGTGAGCACGCCGGTCAGCTGGGCGCGGTTTTCGGGCTTGGCATCGAAGGTTCCGGCGGGCGCCTTGTCGAACGCCGCATCGTCGGGGACGAGCACGGTGTAAGGGCCTGGTCCGGCGAGCGTCTGGTCGAGCCCTGCCGCCTTCGCCGCCGCCATGAACTTGCCGTTCGCCGGCAAGCCCGCGGAAATGGTCTTCGTTCCCGCGGCCCTCTCTGCCTCGGGCGTCTGGGCCTTCTTGACCTCGTTCGCGTTGCCGCCCTGCTTGTTGCACGCGGTCACGGCGAGCAATGCCGTCATGCCGAGCGCGAGCGCATGGGTTCTCATGCCCTTGATCTCCCTTTTGTTCTCAATGCGAAATGGCCCCGCAACGCGTGCGGGGCCATCTCCGATCCATTGTTAGCGAATTTTAGGTGAGGATCGAGGCGACGATCGCCGTCACCAGCTGGGTCACCGGATCGACCTGGTAGATGTACCCATTGTTGTAACGGTACCAGGCATTCGGCGTGTCGTATTAGGTCGAGCGATAGGCGTAGGGCACGTTGTAGGCGCCATAGCCCATCGGCAGCGGCTGGCCGATCGTGAAGCCCGGCGAGAGCAGGGCCGCGACCGACGTGATCCTGCTGGAACCCGGATCATACTGATAGATCGCTCCGGGCGCGTACCAGTAGTTATAGTCCGGAGTGTTGTAGTACATGCTCCGGTACTGGTACGGCACGTTGTAATAGCCGTAGCTGCTCGGAAGCAGCTGGCCCACTCCATAACCGCCGGCGTACATCGGGATCACGTCCTCGACGAGGCCGGTGACGCAGTCCACCTCATAGATGACGCCGTTGCCGTAACGGTAGCAGTTGTCGCCGTAATCCGGGTAGAAGCTGTTGAACCCGTAAGCAGCCGGGAAGTAGCTGTTCATGCCGTAATACGGGCTGCTCATATAGTAGTTCGGCAGGTAGCTGCCCGGCAGAAAGCCGCCGCCAAGCAGAGGCAGAAGCGCCGAAATCAGGCTCGTGTCGCGGTCGACCTGATACAGATAGCCGCCGCCGTAGCGGTAATAATAATCGGGCGTATCCGGGTACAGGTACGAAATGCTCGATGGAAATGCCATCAGTGGCACGATCCCGTTCACCGTCGAAAACGGAGCGCCAACAAAACGCGAGGCCTCAAACGGACTGACAAGCGACATGCGCGGACCCAGGGCGAGCGCCCCGAGGGTGCTGGCCCGGAATACATCGTTTGCGATGCGGTTCGCCTGCAGCGCCTGACCCGGAGGCATGCAGCCCTTGGACATCAGGCCCGGCGGGCATCCGCCGACGCCGTAGCCATTGACGAGACGATTGTTCGCCTCCCGGACGCCGATCACGCGATTGTTGCGGAACTCCTGATTGTTGCGGAACTCCTGGGAACGCACGAAGCGGTTCTCCATGCGATTCTGGCGAAGCTCGTTGCGCGCCATGCCGCGCTTTTCGACGCGAACATTGTTGCGGCCGGCCAAGCGGTTCTCACGGAACTGCTGACGCTCTGCGGCGCGCATCTTCCCGCGCTCCACATTACCGCGCGCCTGAATGCGCTCCTGGCGGTTTACGCGCTGGACGTTGGCCTTGCCGCGACCGCCGCCATGACCGCGATCGAAGGCCGCGAAGCGCTGGCTGCGCTCCATGCGCATGGCCCCTCCGCCGCCGTGGCGCTCGAAGGACTGGCGCTGGACGGCAAAACCGCCGCCGCCATGTCCGCGGCCGCCACCGCCGCCCATGAAGGCAACAGCACCACCGCCGCCACCGCGAGCGTGGCCGCCGCCACCTGTGAAGGCGGCTGCCTTGCCACCGCCACGGGCGTGGGCACCGCCACCACCCTGCTGAACGGCTGCGGCCTGGCCGCCCGTGCCGCCGCCATTGCCACCCCCGGGCTTCGCTACAGCCGGGGCTGAGATCGCCAGAGCGGCGACGCCCGCGGCGAGAAACAGCCTGGTCATAGAAATTCTCCTTTCGAACGGCAAAAACGGTCCGTCCGTCGCACCGTTCCAACGTCTAAACGGATGAAACGGGCCTTTTAGCGCACTGCGATGAACCTCAAATGTCCTTGCTGTTCAGGGACTTGCGGCTAAATCGCGCCCTCCTCGACCCAGCCTTCACGGATCTTCCGGGCGGCAATCAGCATCAGGACTGCGGCCAGCAGGTAGAATCCGAGGACGGATACGGTGGCGTAACGGAGGGCCTCATGACCGTAGCGTGCCTTGAACATCTCGGAGATGGCTCCGATCAGCATCGGCCCGACGCCGAGGCCGATGAAATTGTTGATCAGCAGGAAACTCGCGGACGCGGTCGAGCGCATCGGCCGAGGCACAAGGTGCTGGACGGCGGTCGTGACCGGCCCGAGCCAAAGGATGTTGAGCGCATTAGGGATCATCAGCAGGGGCCAGGCGACGTAAAGGTTCGGCGCCAGCAGGCCGACCGCAAAGGTCGGCGCGGTGATCAGCCAGGCGATGGCCGGAAGGCGCGCGTACCAGCGGCGGTCCGCCTGACCGAGCCGGTCCGCAAGCCAGCCGCCGCCGAACACCCCCGCCGTTCCGCCGATCAGGAAGAGCGAGGCGAGGAACTGACCGCGCTCGATCAGCGGGAGCCCGAAGCTGCGTTCCAGCACCGAAGGCGTCCAGGCTGCGAGGCCGTAGCCCGCGAGCGAGCTGCAGGAAGCGGCGAGCGCCATGAGCCAGAACGTCGGCTTCCGTGCGATCATCGGAAAGGCGCGCATCAGAGGCTCGCCCGTCCCTTGCGGATGCGCCGCCCGGGCTAGGTCGCGCACGACTAGGAGCATGATCGGAGCGAGCAGGATTCCGGCGATTCCC
>CBHTSV010000305.1:0-4407 GCA_966095215.1 uncultured Sphingomonas sp.
TAGCTCGCTGAGGTTCCCGGATTGCGGGTGATGAGATCGAGCCAGGCGAGCGGCCGCCGCGCGAAATCCTCGGTCTTCAGATAATCCGACGAAAGCTGGAGTGCGACCGGCGACAGCAGGCAGCCGACCAGGCCCATGTCATGGTACCAGGGCAGCCAGGAGATGCAGCGGTCGCTGTCCTGGACCTCAAGGCCCATGCCGTGGGCGCGCAGGTTCGAGAGAAGCGCGTGGTGTGTGACCGCGACTCCATGCGGGAAGCGGGTCGAGCCGCTGGAATATTGGAGATAGGCGATGTCGTCGGGCTCGGCGGTCGGAAGGTCCGTCGAGGCGGGTTCGACGCTGGCGAGCGAATCCCAGTCGCGGGCGCTGTACTTGCCCTTGGCCGCCGCCTCGCTGCCGAATTCGGCCAGCTCGGGCGGGTAGAGGAACAGCGCGGGGTCGCAGCTTCCAAGCTGGACCGAGAGCTGCTCGATATAGGCTTCGCGCCCGCCAAAGCTGGTCGGAAGCGGGAGCGGCACCGGCCAGGCGCCGGCGTAAACCGCGCCGAAGAAGCAGGCGGCGAACTCCGGTCCTGTCTCGGCGATGAGCGCAATGCGATCACCCGGCTCGATCCCCAGCGCGACAAAGCGGTGCGCGTGCTTCAGCGAATCCTCGCGCAGCTCGGCATAGGTGTAGGTGCGCGTCAGCGATCCGCGCGCATCGTGGAAATTGAGCCCGCGCTTGCCCTGCGCAGCATAATCCAGCGCTTCGCCAAGCGTGGCGAAGTCGGCAATTCGACGCGGCAGTTTGTCGAGAGTCGGTGTCGCGCCCGGTGGGGCAAGCTCGATTTTACTCTGGGCGTTGCGCTCGAGCACGCCGGCCCTTCCTCTGGTTGTTGGCACAGTAACCGATTTCTGATGGTCGGCGACTATGGCACAAACATGGCGTGAGCCGTCAACGCACGCCAAGACGATCTGTCCCGCCGCTCAACGAGGCGAAGCTCCAGGAGCTTGCGCTTTCCTATGTCGGCCGATTCGCAACGACGCGGGCGAAGCTCCGTTCCTATCTGGCGCGAAAGATCCGGGAGCGGGGCTGGAGCGGCGAAAAAGACGCCGATCTGGACGCGCTGGCCAACCGATTCGCCAGCCAAGGCTATATCGACGACGCGGCCTATGCGCTGAGCAAGGCGCAGGGGCTCACCGCGCGCGGTTACGGCGAGAGGCGAGTGGTCGAGAAGCTCCGCGTTGCGGGCGTGGAGGAGGCCGATGGCAAGGCTGCGCGGGACCACGCGCAGGATGAGCAGCTCTCCGCCGCACTGCGTTTTGCCGAGCGGCGGCGGCTGGGTCCGTTCGCGCGCCAAAAGCTTGCGGAAAGGAGCGAGCGGGAGAAAGCGATCGCGGCGATGGTTCGCGCGGGTCATTCCTTCGGACTGGCCCGGGCGATCGTCGAAATGGAGCCCGGAGCGGCGCTCGACATGGACGAATTGGCGGAGCGGGCGCGGCTGACCCTTATCTAAAGTCGGTTTCCCGACACAACTAGTGGTGTTAATGGGACTTTGTGCCGCGTGGGTCTGCAAAAAGCGCCGGGGATGACGTGTCGCCCGCTCCCGAGTTGAAGTCGGAACAGGGGACAAGTGCGTCCGAGCTGGCGCCGATCACGGGTCGCGTCAAATGGTTCGACGGGACTCGTGGCTTCGGCTTTCTCGTCAGCGACGATGTCGACGGCGACATCCTCCTCCATTTCAGCGTGCTTCGCGAACATGGCCGAAGGAGCGTGCCTGAAGGCGCGGTGCTCGAAGTCATTCCCGTCCGCCTTGAGCGCGGGTTGCAGGCGAAGAAGGTGCTTTCGATCGATCTCTCGACGGCCTTGCCCCAGCACTCGCGCTCGTCCAAGTCTTCCGCCGACCGCGCGGACCGCAAGGCACTTGCCGATGCGGCCGGCGAATATGAGTCGGTGGAGGTCAAATGGTTCAATCGAGTTCGCGGCTATGGTTTCCTGAAGCGGGTCTCGGACGTCGAGGGCGAGGACGTGTTCGTCCATATGGAGACGGTACGCGAGGCGCGGCTGGGGGATCTGCAGCCGGGACAGCCGCTGCTGGCGCGGATCGCGGACAGCGACAAGGGACTGACCGCCGTCGAGCTGAAAGGCCCCGACGAGCTGCAGGAATAGCAGTCGCGATTGCAGCGGCGCTCGCGGCCTGCACCGTCCATACCCCGCCGGCCAATGCGGCTCCGCAGCGCAGCGCGCAGACGGGCCTCAGGCAAGTGCCTCTAACCATCCGCTCGGCAAACGGCACTCACCGCTTCACTGTCGAGATCGCGCGCACCTTCGAGCAGCAGGAGACGGGCCTGATGTTCCGCCGCTCGCTGGGGCGGAATCACGGAATGATCTTTCCGTTGAATCAGCCGCAGATGGCCTCCTTCTGGATGAAGAATACTTTGATCCCGCTCGACATCATCTTCATTCGCGCGGACGGGCGGATCGCCCGGATCGCCACCGCCAAGCCGCTCGATCTGACGCCGGTCCTCGCCGGGGAGCCGGTGACGGCGGTGCTCGAGATTCGCGGCGGCCGAGCGGCGCAGCTGGGCATCCGGCGGGGCGACCGGGTGAGCTGGCGCGGGTGAGATTGTTGCCCTCATTGCGACCCCGGACCTGATCCGGGGGAAGCAATCCAGCGGCGGTTCTGGATTGCTTCGTCGCTTGCGCTCCTCGCAATGACGGGGCAATGCCAGCGGCCCATGGGTTTCTGGTCAAAGACATTCACCTGGTGGAGCGGAGCAACGTGGGGCACGTCTCTCTTCACGCGCCGGTTCGGCGACGAGGTCGGGCGCGACGATGCCGGCAACGTCTATTACCAGGCGAAGAAGAATCCGCGCCGCCGCTGGGTGATCTATCCCGCCGACAATGACGGGAGCCGGGTACCGCCGGACTGGCAGCTGTGGCTGAGGGGAACGATCGACGAGCTGCCCGGCAAGGCGCTCCCGCCCGTGCGCAAGTTCCAGCAGAAGCCGACACCGAACCTGACGGGCACGATGGCGGCATTCAGGCCTGACGGAGCGCTCGGGTCAGGCAGGGTGCGGCCCGCCGCGACCGGCGACTACGAGCCGTGGATCCCCGAATAAGCGTGAAGCAGGCCGTCCTATCGCTTCTGATCGCGCTCGGGCTTGCCGCGTGCAGCCGCGGGGCCGAGCCGCAGAACCAGGCCGTGCCGGTAGCGAGCCGGGCGGCGGCGGCAGCGAACCAGGCCGGCGTTACTCCTATGCCGCAGCGGGTCGCCGTGCTGGGGATCCTCAACAAGCGCAACGGCATCGTCCAGAACGTCGCGCTCCATCCGGGCCAGTCGGCGCGCTGGAAGGACGTGATCGTCCAGCTCCGCGCCTGTGAGACGACAGCACCCTGGGAAGAAGAGAAGCTGACCGGCGCGTTCGTGAAGGTCTTCGTGCGCGGGACCGACCGCAAGTGGAACCGCGCCTTCTCCGGCTGGCTCTACCAGGAATCGCCGTCGCTGAACGTCGTCGAGCATGCGGTCTATGACGTCTGGCCCAAGAGCTGCGAGATGACGTATCCGGCGGGGCCGGCAGCACCCGCCGCCCCGGTCACTTCGAGCAACCGGTCCAGCGCTGCGAAATCGGGCGGAGCCTCAGGCGTTCCGACCAACACGGTCGCGGCCCCTCCGGAGACGGCCGCTCCGCCTCCGCCGAGCGCCGCCGACAATAACGCGACATAAGTTTCCCGCGGAATGCTGACCGCGCCCAGCGAGGCGAGGTGGTCGGTCATGAACTGGCAGTCGAGGATCGTGAAATTGCCCACGCGAAGGCGCGCGACGAGCCAGGCGAGCGCGACCTTCGAGGCGTCGGTCATACGGCTGAACATGCTCTCGCCGAAGAAGGCGCGGCCGAGCTTCACGCCATAGAGCCCGCCCACGAGCCGGTGGGCGTTCCACACCTCGATCGAGTGGGCGTGGCCTGAGCCGTGGAGCGCGAGCATGGCGCGCTCGAGCTCGGCGTTGATCCAGGTCTCGGGCCTGTCGGCGCAGGCGGCGATAACCCCTGCGAAGTCCCGATCGCGGGTGACGGTGAACCGGCCCGAGCGGAGCGTCCGTCGGAGCGAGCGCGACATGTGGAACTTATGCAGCGGGATGATCGCGCGGTTGCGCGGCTCGACCCAGAACAGATCATCCGCGTCGCGGCTGTCGGCCATCGGGAAGATGCCCGTCGCATAGCCCTGCAGCAGGAGGCGCGGGTCGAGGCGACTCATGGGTGCAATGTATCCTCCCCGGCAATTGCCGGGGAGGGGGACCAGCGGAGCTGGCGGAGGGGTTCGTGCCGGTGTAGACAGGCCCCTCCACCGCCTTCGGCGGTCACCCTCCCCTCGAAATCGAGCGGAGGATGGATCAAAGGATTTCCCGGACCCTGTCCTGCGGTCGGC
>CBHTSV010000306.1:0-8034 GCA_966095215.1 uncultured Sphingomonas sp.
TCCGTGATGCAATCGCCGAGGGCCGCTTCCCCGGGCCGCGAATCAAGGTCTCGGGCGCCCCGCTCTCGATCATCGGCGGCCATGCGGATGAAGCCACCGGCCTGCCGCCCGAACTCGCGGCTGCGGTGAGCGAGGCGCACCTCAATCCGTCCGTGTGCACGGGCGTCGAGGAATGCCAGAAGGTTGTTCGTCAGCTCGCGGCGGCCGGAGTTGACGTGATCAAGATCATGGCGACCGGCGGCGTCCTCGATCCGGGTGCGCGCGGGCTGGAGCAGCATTTCACCGACGCGGAAATGAAAGGCATCGTCGACATGGCCCATTCGAGCGGGCTCAAGGTCGCGGCCCATGCGCACGGCGCGACTGGCATCGATGCAGCGGTCCGCGCCGGCGTCGATTCGATCGAGCACGGAACGTTCGTCGATGAGCAGGGCATCAAGGACATGAAGGCGCGCGGCACTTACTATGTCGCGACCCTGATGGCTTTCAGCGGCGTTCAGAACCTGATCGGTACCGGAAAGCTGGCGCCGCAGTCGGAGGCGAAGGCCAAACAGACATTCGCTGTCTGGGGCCATGGCCTGAACATGGCCTACCGCGCCGGCGTGAAGATCGCGCTCGGCACCGACAGCGCCGTTGCTCCGCATACCGAGGCGAACAAGGAAGTGGGGCTGATGGTCAGCAAGGGCGGGATGACACCGCGCGACGCCCTCATCGCCGCGACGAAGGGCGGGGCTGACCTCATGGGCCTTTCGAACGAAACCGGCACGCTCGATCCCGGCAAGTCCGCCGACCTGATCGCCGTCGACGGCGACCCGCTCACCGACCCGTCCGCCGTCACTCGCGTCGGCTATGTGATGGTCAAGGGCAAGCCGATCCCGATGCAGTAAAGAGAAACGCCCGCCCGGAGCGTGTCCGGACGGGCGTCATCGCCCCCTTCAAAAAGAATCTAGCTGATCGGCTGGAGGTTCACCGCCGCATATTTGCCGCGCCGGTCGACCTCTAGCTCGAATTCGAGCCGGTCGCCCTCGTTGAGCGTCGGGATGCCCGCGCGCTCGACGGCGGAAATATGGACGAAAGCGTCCGGCTGGCCGTCATCCCGCTGAATGAAGCCGAAGCCCTTCATCGCGTTGAAGAACTTGACCGTGCCGCTGGCCTTCTCTCCCGTCAGCTGCCGCTGCGGACCCTGGCTCGTGCGCTCGACGGCCATTGGCTCGCCCTCGATTCGAAGGTTGGTCGCCGCGATGCGCCCGCCGCGATCGACGAGCGTGAACTCGAGCGGCTGTCCGTCGGCGAGGTCGGTCAGGCCGGCCTGCTCGACGGCGGAGATGTGGACGAACACGTCCTCTCCGCCGTCATCCCGAACGATGAAGCCGAAGCCCTTCTGCGGATTGAAGAATTTGACGGTACCTTTGCCTTCGCCGACGACTTGCGGGGGCATTCCGCCGCCGCCTCCACGGAAGCCGCCGCCGCCACCGCCGCGGAAACCACCGCCTCCGCCGCCGTAGCCGCCGCCACGATCACCGTAGCCGCCACCGCCACCGCCGCCGCCGAACCCGCCGCGGTCGCCATAACCACCACGTCCGCCGCCGCCGAAGCCGCCGCGGTCCTGGAAGCCGCCGCCGAATTCTCCGAAATTTTCTTCGCCGAAATTGTCGCGCTTGTCGCGGCCGCGCCCGCCGCGATCCCCCTTGCGCCCTCTGTCAAAACCCATGAATTATCGAACTCTCAACTGCCCCGTTAAACCAAATAACCAACGCGCTCGGGCACTTAGGCGCAACCGGTCGGCGCGTTTCCTAAACGCGCACCGGCCACCGCTTACAGGAAAAATCGTTGCTGCTCCAGTGGTTGAATCAAGGCGGGGCTGGAACCCCGGCCGCAAGCAGGACTAAAGCGGATTCGAAGCCGAGGACCAGGGAGATCGAATGACGATCCATTTTCACGAGGAAGACCTTCCAGCCGACGTCAATTTCGGGGACGCGCCGATCGCGGTCGATACCGAGGCGATGGGCCTCGTCCCCGGCCGGGACCGGCTCTGCCTGGTCCAGCTCGCGGACGGCAAGGGCGACGAGCATCTGGTGCGGTTCGGCCGGGCGAGCGACTATTCCGCGCCCAACCTCAAGGCACTTCTGACCGATCCCAACCGGCTCAAAATCTACCATTTCGCCCGCTTCGACGTCGGGATCATGCAGGCCTATCTCGGGATCATGGCGGCGCCGCTCTACTGCACCCGGACGGCATCGCGCCTGGTGCGCACCTACACCGATCGTCACGGCCTCAAGGATCTCGTTAAGGAGCTGCTCAACATCGACCTGTCAAAGCAGCAGCAGACCAGCGACTGGGGCGCGGACGAGCTGTCCGATGCCCAGCGCGAATATGCCGCCAGCGACGTCCGCTATCTCCATGCGCTCAAGGAGAAGCTCGACGAGCGCTTGAACCGCGAGGACCGGATGCCGCTTGCCCAGGCCTGTTTCGATTTCCTGCCGACGCGCGCCCTGCTCGACATTGCCGGCTGGCCCGAACAGGACATTTTTGCCCATGACGGGTAGCACGATCCGTGTCTGAACAAGCCATCAGGAAGCGAGAGGTGTCGCAGCGCTGGGCCGAGCCCGGAAGCGCTCATGACAAGCTCGTGCGCTGGTCGAAGGTGGTGCTTCCAAGCGCGGTCGGAGTGCTGATCGCGATTCTTGCCGTCGCTCCGCTCGGAAAGAATGGCGACGTAAGCTTCATCCTCGACAAGAAGAAGGTCGAGAATGCGCCCGAGCGGATGCGGGTCGAATCGGCGCGCTATCTCGGCGCCGACGACAAGGGCCAGCAGTTCCAGATCACCGCGCAAAATGCCGTCCAGCGCAGCTCCGATACGCCGATCGTCGACATAAGGGGGATGTTCGCTCAGCTCGCGCTAGAGCGCGGCCCCTTGATGATCGCCGCCAACCAGGGCCGCTACAATCTCGACACCCAGCAGGTCGCGATCGACGGCCCGATCCGCGTTCAGGGTCCGGACGGCTACAAGCTGCAAACGAGAGACGTGACGGTGAACATGAAGAACCGCCAACTCGCGAGCAAGGGCCCGGTCGCAGGCCAGATGCGGCTCGGCCAGTTCCAGGCCGGCCAGCTCCACGCCGACCTCGGCGAACGAAAGGTGGTCCTGAACGGCGGCGCTCGCTTGAAAATCGTGCAGGGGGCGGTCAGATGATGCCAATGCGTCGGATCGGCATCATTCTTGCAGTCACAGGTCTCGCGGCGACCGCTGCCGTCGCGCAGACCCGGTCGAGCGAGCCGATTTCGGCGCTCAAGGGGCACAACAGCAATGCGCCCGTCGACGTCACGGCCGACCGCATTGAGGTACAGGACCGCGCCGACCGCGCGATCTTCGCCGGCAACGTCCACGTTAGCCAGGCCGAGCTCACGCTCGACACTGCGCGGCTCACCGTCGCTTATTCGGGCGGCGCCGGACAGTCGAACAACGTGCAGATACGCCGTCTCGAAGCCGCCGGGGGAGTCACGGTCCGAAGCCCGTCGGAGGTCGCGAAAGGCGAATTCGGCATCTACGACCTGGACCGCAAGCTGATCACGCTGATCGGCAACGTGCAACTCAATCGCGGGCAGAACCAAGTGAACGGCTCGCGACTCGTGATCGATCTCGATTCCGGCCGGGCGACGATCGACGGCGGCCCGCCCGGCGTTAATCAGAGCGGCGGCCGAGTGACCGGCCATTTCACCGTGCCGCAGAAGACCAACGGAAGCTAAAGTCCTGCCGATGAACGAGGCTGCGACCTTCCCGCGTCCATCGACCGAGGCGCAGCAGGTGGTAGGAGGCCTGGAGGTCCGCTCGATCGCCAAGGCGTACGACCGACGTGCCGTGCTCCATGACGTTTCGCTCGATGTGCATCGCGGCGAGGTTGTCGGTCTCCTCGGGCCCAACGGCGCGGGCAAGACGACCTGCTTCTACTCGGTGATGGGCCTGGTGAAGCCGGACAGCGGCCGGATCTTCCTCGACGGCGAGGATATCACCGACCTGCCGATGTACCGGCGGGCGATCCTCGGCCTCGGTTACCTTCCGCAGGAGACCTCCATCTTCCGCGGCCTCTCGGTCGAGGAAAACATCATTGCGGTGCTCGAAGTGGCCGAGCCCGACCGTCATGCCCGCCATGACCGGCTGGAGCAGCTTCTCGGCGAATTCGGACTCACCGCGCTTCGCCAGTCTCCCGCCATGGCGCTGTCGGGCGGCGAGCGGCGGCGCTGCGAGATCGCCCGGGCGCTGGCCGCCGAACCGTCGATCATGCTTCTCGACGAGCCTTTCGCCGGCATCGACCCGATCTCAATCGCCGACATCCGCGAGCTGGTGCGCGAATTGAAGCAGCGCGACATCGGCGTCCTTATCACCGACCACAATGTCCGCGAGACGCTCGACATCGTCGATCGCGCCTGCATCATCTACGACGGACAGGTCCTGTTCGCAGGTACTCCCGAAGCGTTGGTCGCCGATCCCGAGGTTCGGCGCCTCTACCTCGGCGAGAGCTTCGCCCTCTAGCGGAGCCTGAAGCCCATGGGTCTCGGACCCTCCCTAAGCATCCGTCAAACCCAGCAGCTGGTGCTGACGCCCCAGCTCCAGCAAGCGATCAAGCTCCTCCAGCTCAGCAATCTCGAGCTCGAGTCCTACATCGCCGAGGAGCTGGCCAAGAATCCGCTGCTCGAGGCGCGGTCGGACGAAGAACCGCCGGAGCAAGCGAGCGGCGACTTCACCGCTGACGAGGACAGCGGCGACGAAGCGCCTGACGATCCCGGCGCCGACAATTTGATCATGGGGCAGGCCGACGACGACCGTCCGCTCGACATGGACTGGACGAGTGAGGCGCTCGAGACCGACACCTTCGCCGACGTGGTCGGCGCTCCCATCGGTGACGAAGGATTCGATTTCGACCGCGTCGAATATTCCGCCGCATCGGTCGCCGAGCATCTGGTCGACCAGTTGCATGGGCAATCCGGCGCGGAGGGAGACATTGCGCGGATCATTGCCGAGGCTCTGGACGAGACGGGCTATCTCACCATTCCGCTGGAGCAGATCGCAGAGCTGAGTGCCGCACCCTTGCCTGTCGTCGAAAAAGCGATGGAGATCGTCCAGGGCCTCGACCCACCCGGTGTGGGCGCACGCTCACTCGCGGAATGCCTCGCGCTGCAGGCGAAAGCCGCGGACCGCTACGATCCGGCGATGGCGCGGCTCATCGATAATCTCGACCTGCTCTCGAAAGGCCGCATGAACGATCTCAAGCGCATCTGCGGAGTGGACGACGAGGACCTCGCCGACATGATCCGGGAGCTGCGTGCCTACGATCCGAAGCCGGGCTGTCAGTTCTCGGGCACCGCTGCCGAGGACGTGACACCCGACGTGTTCGTCCGCCGAACCCGAGCCGGATTTGCCGTCGAGCTCAACCAGGCCACCCTGCCTCGCCTGCTCGTCAACCGCCGCTATTATCAGGAGCTGAAGTCCGGACCGCAAGACAAGCAGTCGCGGGCGTGGCTCAGCGAGTGCCTGGCGAGTGCGAGCTGGCTGGTGAAAGCGCTCGACCAGCGCGCGCGGACGATCGTCAAGGTGGTCTCCGAGATCGTGAAGCGTCAGCAGGGCTTCTTCGAGCGCGGAGTATCGGCCATGAAGCCGCTCACCCTGCGGGAGGTCGCGGAAGCTATCGAGATGCACGAATCGACGGTCAGCCGCGTCACCTCGAACAAATATCTGCTGTGCGACCGCGGGCTGTTCGCGCTCAAATATTTCTTCGGCTCGGGAGTGTCCTCGGCGGAAGGCGACGGCGCCGCGGCGGAGGCCGTGAAGGCCGCGATCAAGGAGCTGATCGACGCTGAGACGGAAATCCTCAGCGACGATGCCATTGCGGCGCTGCTCAAGCAGCGCGGCTTCGACGTTGCGCGCCGAACGGTCGTAAAATATCGCGAGGCGATGGGAATCGGCTCGTCGATCCAACGTCGGCGGCTGCGGAAGATCGCCGGCTAGGCGGAAAGCCTCGCCCAGATTGGCAAATGATCGGATGCGCGCCGGGCGGCGGCGCTCATGTGAACGCCCGCGGCCTCGATGTTCAGCTCCTTGTGCACGATGATGCGGTCGAGCTGCGCCACGGGATGGCGGGCGTGAAAGCTCGGCCCAGTCGGAGCCAGGTGAAACTCCGGCTCGATCTCGCGGAGGCAGCCGGCCTCGGTCCGCCACTCGTTGGTGTCGCCCATCAGGATCGTCGGCATCTTCTGCGGCCGGCGAGCGATGGTCTCGAGGATCGTCCGCATCTGCCGCTTCCGCCACAGTCCGGAGAGGTCGAGATGCATGCCCACCACCCGGATCGGACGATCGCCGATCAGCAGCTCGGCCATCACGGCCCCGCGCGGTTCGAGCGTCGGAAGGTCGAGAGCGGCGCAGTCGAGCACCCCGATATGCGGCTTCACGAGGATGGCGTTGCCGTGCCAGCCGATGTTGCGCGTGTTGACCTTGAGCAGCCGGTCGGTGTGCTTGCGCACCTTTTCCAACGGCCTCTTGTGGCGCACGCCCAGGTGCACCGGCTTGTAGTGGCTGTGGCTGTCGATCAGCTCGTGCGGGACCGCCGCGCCACGGCCGCCGAAGCGCTTGTCGGCCTCCTGGAGGGCGACCACGTCGGCATCGATCTCGTGAAGCACCCGGAGGACCCGGTGCGGGTCGCGGCGCCGGTCAAGCCCGATCGCTTTCCGCATATTGTAGCTCGCCACGGTGATGCTGGGCACGTCAGTCACTTGCCCGCCAATAGCCGCTGCTCCCGAAAGGTTCCTAGACGTCGAGGTTCGCGACGCTCAGCGCATTGTCCTGGATGAACTCGCGCCGAGGTTCGACGACGTCGCCCATGAGCCGCGTGAAGATCTCGTCGGCTACGTCGGCCTGCGCGACCTCGACACGGAGCAGCGAGCGGTTGGCCGGGTCGAGCGTGGTCTCCCACAGCTGCTCGGCGTTCATTTCGCCAAGGCCCTTGTAGCGCTGGATGCTGAGACCCTTGCGGCCGGCGGCGAGCACTGCATCGAGCAGTTCCGATGGGCGAGTGACGCTCACGGGCTTGCCCTTGGTGTCCGCTTCGGTCGGCTGTTCATCAGGCTCGACGCCTTCGATCGGCTCGGGCCTCTGCTCCTCGGTTACCGCGCCCTTCTTGAGCATGCGGAGCGATGACGGTTTGGCGTAGGCTGCGGCCTGCTCCTTCGCGAGCGTGTCGAGCTTGCGCGCCTCGGCGGAGACGAGGAAGCTCGGTTCAAAAATGTAGGCGTCGGTCACGCCCCGCCACAGCCGCTTCAGCAGATAACCGCCCTCGGCCGCGAGCTCGCCCGACCATTCGGCCTCACCGTCACCGGCGTTGAGCCATTCGGCGACTTTGGCGATCGCCTTGTCCTTGCCGTCCTTGTCGAGGTTCGGCTTCAGCGCGCCGTTGATCGCCAGCGCCTCAACGAGGGCTGGGTCATACTTGCGCGGAGCGTAGCGCATCAGCGTGCGCATCCGGCGCGCATGATCGACAAGCGCTTTCAGATCGTTCCCCGAGCGCTGTCCCTCGGGAGCGTCGAGCACGAGGCCTTCGAGCCCGGCCTCCTCGAGATAGTCGTCGAGCGCGGCGTCATCCTTCAGATAGACCTCGGACCGGCCGCGGCTCACCTTGTAGAGCGGCGGCTGGGCGATGAAGAGGTGCCCGTTCTCAATGAGCTGCGGCATCTGACGGTAGAAGAAAGTCAGCAGCAGCGTGCGGATGTGAGCGCCATCGACATCGGCGTCGGTCATGATCACGATCTTGTGGTAGCGCAGCTTGGCGATGTCCCAGTCCTCGCGGATCCCGGCGCCGAGCGCCTGGATCATCGTCCCGATTTCCTTCGAGGACAGCATCCGGTCGAAGCGCGCGCGCTCGACGTTGAGGAGCTTGCCGCGAAGCGGGAGGATCGCCTGGTTGTGGCGGTTTCGCCCCTGCTTGGCCGAGCCGCCAGCCGAGTCGCCCTCGACCAGGAACAGCTCGGAGAGTGCGGGGTCGCGCTCCT
>CBHTSV010000307.1:0-3091 GCA_966095215.1 uncultured Sphingomonas sp.
GTACTTCTGCTTGATCGGCCAAAGCAGCCTCCGCGCCTTGTCGAGGTTGCCATTGTCCGGCCAGCTGTTGAGCGGGGCGAAGCGCTGGTTGCCCGAGTTGGCGCCGCCGCGTCCGTCGCCGGTGCGATAGGTGCCCGCGGCATGCCAGGCCATGCGGATGAAGAGCGGGCCGTAGTGGCCGTAATCGGCGGGCCACCATGGCTGGCTGTCGGTCATCAGTGCGGTCAGGTCGCGCTTGAGCGCCTGGTAATCGAGGGCATTGAACGCTTCGGCATAGTTGAAGTCTTCGCCTCTCGGGTCCGGCGAAACGCCGCCCTGGTGCAATATGTCTGTCGGCAGGGCATCCGGCCACCAGTCGCGGTTCGTGCGGCCGAGCAGCGAGCGCACTGTGGTTGGCCGGTCCACCGGGCACCCTCCGCCCATCGATTCGCCTGTCTTTGCATCCATCGCTTCCTCCACGTTTCGATTTCGAAGACGACGCCTAGGCGTGTCGACTAATCGACTGAAACGACTTTCCTCGGTCAGTGAGAACAGCGGAATCGATTATTCGCGCTTGAAATCAGTCCATGTGCTTCAAGCCGAGGCGCAGATAATCATAGCCGGTGATCAGAGTGAGCGCGGCCGCCGCCCAAAGGCAGGACAGGCCGACGAGATGAATCCAGTGCTGCGACGGGAACGCGCCCCCCAGGATGAGTGCCCCGAGCGACACGAGCTGGAACGTGGTCTTCCATTTGGCCAGCGCGCTGACGGGGACGAGCACCTTCAGCGGAGCGAGATACTCGCGAAGCCCCGAAACCATGATCTCGCGCAGCAGGATGATGAGGGCGGGAATGACGCTCCAGTCCTGGATGATCGGCGCATCGCCGTCCGCCTTGCGGCTCGCCATCAGCATGACGAGCACCGCGGCAACCATGATCTTGTCCGCAATCGGATCGAGGAACTGACCGAGGCGCGAGATGCGGCCCTGCGCCCTCGCAAGATAGCCGTCGAAATAGTCCGTGATCCCGACGACGCAGTAGAGCACGAAAGTGATGGCATAATCCCACGGTGCCGGCTTCCATAGCAGGAAGACCAATATCGGTACCGCGAGTATCCGCGACAGCGTCAGGAGGTTCGGCAGCGACAGCATCGTTTCCGGACAGCAGGGTTATAAGGTTTGGCGGCTTCAAGAAAGCTGGCTATGCCTTCCCTCCAATTCCCCATGGCAGCCCGCGCGCCCCAGCCTTGATCCAGAACGTCGCTCACCTGCTGCGGGCGCGGCGCTTTCTGCCGCTGTTCTGCACACAGTTCCTCGGCGCCTTCAACGACAGCCTGTTCAAGCAGGCGGTGGTGCTGTTCGTCACCTATCAGCTCTATTCGAACCCGGCGAAGGAGTTCCAGTTCAGCGCCATCGCGCAGGGTCTCTTCATCCTGCCCTTCTTCCTCTTCTCGGCGCTGTCCGGGCAGCTCGCCGACGATCATGACAAGTCGCGGCTGATCCGCATCATCAAGCTGGCGGAGATCGGCATCATGCTGGTCGGGGGAATAGGGCTGCTGCTCGCCAACACCCTCCTCATGCTGCTCGCGGTCTGCGCGATGGGCGTGCATTCGACCTTCTTCGGCCCAATCAAATATGCGATCCTGCCGCAGCACCTGCAGAAAGACGAAGTGCTCGGCGGAACGGGCCTCGTCGAAGCCGGTACGTACATCGCGATTCTCGGCGGAACGATCCTCGCCGGAGCGCTGTCGGCCAATCCCTCGGCTGCCGCGGCAGCGACAATCGCGTTAGCCGCGCTAGGCTATCTGACCGGGCGCCAAGTTCCTCCAGCGCCGCCGGCGGCGGAGCGGATCCCGTTCGACCGACACATCATCCGCGCTTCGGTCAGCCTCGTGAACGCGACGATGCACATTCCCCGGTTGTTCCTCGCCATTTGCTCGATCAGCTTCTTCTGGACCATCGGGGCGGTGCTGATCATCATCTTCCCGCCTCTGGTGAAGAACGTCCTCGGCGCAGACGAGCAGGTCGCGAGCCTCTTCATCGCCATTTTCTCCATCGGGATCGCCATCGGCTCGGTGCTCATCAATCGGCTGCTGAAGAGTCAGGTTTCGGCCCGCTATGCCCCGGCGTCAGTCATCGCCATGGGAGCCTTCGTCCTTCTCCTGCACTTCGTTTCACTGACCTGGGACAAGCACAACGACGAGCTGATCACCCTCGGAAACTTCATCTTTCAGCCGATGGCGGGTCTGATGATCCTCGCCCTCCTCGGAGTGGCGATCACGGGCGGGATGTTCGTGGTGCCGCTTTATGCCTTCCTGACCACCACCGTGCCGAAGACGGAGACGGCGCGCACGGTCGCCGCGAACAACATCGTCAATTCCGGCGCGATGGTGGTCGGCTCGCTGCTCGCCTTCGCGCTCAGCAGCGCCGGCATCGGCCCCGTCGGCCAGCTCCTGCTGGTCGCCGCAATGTGCCTCGTTTCAGCTTGGCTAGGCTGGAAGCTTCATCTCGCTTGCGATTGAGCGCGGCTTGAGCTCCAGCACCACCGGCCCGGATACGGGATCGGTGACTTTGCCGTCGCCCACCTCTTCCAGCGTGTCGCGGAACGTGTCGAGCGTCGCAATCATGTGCGGGCGGGCAGCGGCCAGGCTGTCCATGTCGTCCCACTCGCCGATGATGCAATAATCGCGGTCACCGGTCTTGATGAGGTTGACGGCTCTGAGGCCCGGCCAATCCCGGTCGATCCGGCGGTGGGCGTCCAGGAATTCCTGATCGCGCCCGGGCTTCACCTTGAAGCGGACGCTATTGAATGCGGTCATGATTGTCCTCCCCTGCTTTGAGGCGAGGCGGTCGCCATAGACCTACTCGGGCGCCGGAGAAAGTTACAGTTGCTACGCGAGGATCAGCGAAACGAAGATGAAGCCGGCGAGAAAGGTCGTGACGAACAGCTTGAGATCGTCGCCGATGCGTGAGCCGACCTCCGGCTCGGGCAGCAGCCAGGCACGGCCGCGGCCGAAGCTGCGGCTATCGAGCGCAATAGCTGGGCGTCCCGTCGACATGGCGAAAACCCTAACGTGGCTTTAACCATGTTCAATAACGGAATGCGCTTGAAGC
>CBHTSV010000308.1:0-7115 GCA_966095215.1 uncultured Sphingomonas sp.
GTCGTAGATGATCCCGTTGAGCGTCACATAATGCCAGGGCGTCGCGGTCTTCTGCCAGAAAAACTCCGGAGCCGAACGCATCTCGTCCGGCCAGTTGGCGGCTTCGTCGAGGCTCTCGCCATAGCCGAGGATTTCCTTGACGTGCGCGCGTGCCAGGCCGCTCAATTGCGTGTCAGCGATGGCGGCGACCACACGGTGGCCCGTCTTGCCCCAGGCGAAAGCCGGTGACGGTACCAGCGCTGCAACGGTGGCGGCGGCAATGAACAACCGAGCTTTCATGACTTTCCCGCCCTCTTGAGATTCGCCTCGACTAGCGCATGCCCTGTGCTCGGCCTTAAGGACAAGAGCATGACAGAAGCTGAACTGGTCGCGCTGGCCCGCGCCGCGGCGCTGAAAGCCTATGCGCCTTATTCGCGATTCCATGTCGGTTGCGCGGTCGAGTCCGTCGATGGCGAAGTAGTGACCGGCGCGAACATGGAGAACGCCTGCTACCGGCTCGGCCTCTGCGCGGAGCAAAGTGCGCTCACCACGGCGCAGCATGCCTTCGGGCTCGACCGCGTTGCGCGCATCGCGGTGGCTGGCGGCGGGATCGATGATGGCGGACTACAGGGCGCGACGGTCTGCACACCATGCGGCGGGTGCCGCCAGGCCATTCTCGAAGCCGCGCAGCTATCGGGCGTCGACGTCGAGATCCTGTGCGCGAGCGGCGCCGGCAGAGCAGTCGAGCATCACAGGATCAGCGAGCTCATCCCCCACGGTTTCGGCCCGGCGAACCTGGGAGATGCCGGCCCGGCCTAGCCCAGTCGCGGCACCAGCGATTCGAAAACCGCCGGGTGAATCGCGTTGACGAACTCGATTCCGGCAACGAATCCGTCAATCCAGCAGACCAGGCCCTCGACCGCAGTGAGGCCATCGAACTTGATCCACACACGCTCATCGAGATTCGGCCGCTCGATAAATTCGATCTTGCAGCCGAAGCGCGTCGCATCATAGGCGCGCACACGATAACTGAGCTGGCCTGCGCGCCTCAGAAAAACTTGGGCGTTGACGTCGATCCGCTCGGCCTTCCGCGCGAAGCGGGGGAATGGACGCACCTCTCTTCGATGACCGAGCATAGTTCATGTCATCGACCAGACATTAATCCTTAGCGACAAAGAACTGGTCCATTCCGGACGCAACTCAGACCAGCTTGATCTCCCGCAGCCGCTCCTGGAGGTAGTCATTTGCCGTGATCGGCGGCCACTTGGGCTGCTCGCCCGCGGGCACGGTGCCCGGCAGTGGCTCGATCAGGAAATCCGAGCGGAAATGGAGGAAGAAGGGCATCGAGTAGCGCGACTTGCCTCGCCGCTCGGGCGGCGGGTTCACGACGCGGTGCGTGGTCGAGCGAAGCAGACCGTTGGTAAGTCGCTGCAGCATGTCGCCGATATTGACGACCAGCTCGCCGGGCTTGGGCGACACCGGGATCCAGCGCCCGTCCCTGGTCAGCAGCTCCAGGCCGGCTTCCTCGGCACCCAGCAGCAAGGTGATGGTGTTGATATCCTCGTGCGCGCCGGCGCGGACATTGCTGCCCGGCTCGCCCTCGATCGGCGGGTAATGGAGCAGGCGCATCACCGAATTGCCGTCACGCACGGTATCGATGAAATAATCCTCGTCGATCCTGAGGAAGCGCGCGATCGCCTTCAGGATCTTGAGGCCGGTGCGGTCGAACGTCGCGAACAGCTCAGTGAACGTGTCCTTGAAGCTCGCGATCTCGGTCGGCCAGACATTATCCGGCATGTGGTCGCGGAATCGATGTCCGGCCGCCAGGTCGCGGCCGACGTGCCAGAACTCCTTGAGATCGAACGCAGTCGCGCCCTTGGCGGTCTCGATCCCGAACGGCGTATAGCCACGAGCCCCGCCCCCGCCCGGGATGAAATATCTGCGTTTCACGTCTTCGGGCAGCGCGAAGAATTCCTTCGCCTTCTCCTCGGCGCGATGGATCAGCTCGTCGGGGATGCCATGGTCCGCGATGATTGCGAAGCCATATTCCTCGAAGCTGTGCCCCAGCTTCTGGGCAAAGGCGTCTGGATCTCGGTCGACGTCCTTGAGCGAAACGGACGCAATGTGGTCGGCGGTAATCGTGGCCATACGGCTGAACTTACGCGGGAATCATCAGGCTCGCCAGCGCTGCGCTCATGAGGTTGGCGAGCGAGCCGGCGATCAGCGCGCGGATGCCCAATCGCGCGATCACCGGGCGCTGGTTGGGCGCAAGGCCGCCGGTCACCGCCATCTGGATCGCGATCGAGCTGAAGTTGGCGAAGCCGCACAGCGCAAAAGTAACGATCGCCCGGCTGCGGTCGCTCAGGATCCCCGGCCCCATCTGGCCGAGGTCGATGAAGGCCACGAACTCGTTCAGCACCATCTTGGTGCCGAACAATCCGCCGGCGGTGAGCGCCTCGTTCCACGGGATTCCGATGAGGAACATAACCGGAGCGAAGAGATAGCCGACCAGCCGCTGGAAGGTGAGGTCGGGCACTCCGACCATGTTGCCGAGGCCGCCGAGCAAACCGTTCGCAAGAGCGACAAGCGCGACGAAGGCCAGCACCATCGCTCCGACGGCGACCGCCAGCCGGACACCGGTCAGCGCGCCCTGCGATGCCGCCTGGATGATATTGGCGGGCTGCATTCCTTCCTCGAATGTCTCGGCGATCTCGACCTTCTCGTCCTCGAGCTGGTCCGTGTCCTCTGGATCATCCGGCATGATCATCTTGGCCATCAGGATCCCGCCCGGCGCCGACATGAACGCTGCCGCGAGAAGATATGGCAGGTAGCTGGCGCCGAGCAGGCTCGCATAGGCGGCGAGGATAGTCCCGGCGACACCCGCCATTCCGACGCACATCACGGTGAACAGGCGCGACGGCGGCAGAGCGGCGAGGTAGGGCCGCACCACCAGCGGCGACTCCGACTGGCCGACGAAGATGTTGGCGGCGGCGCTCAGCGATTCGACGCGGCTAATCCCGGTGACCCAGCCGATCGCTCCGCCGACCCAGCGGACAATCCGCTGCATGATGCCGAGATAATAAAGAATCGCGACGAGGCTCGCGAAGAAGATGATCACCGGCAGCGCCGCGATCGCGAAGGTGTGTGCGAGCGGGTTGGTCGCGCTCGGGCCGAAGAGGAATTCCGTACCCTTGGTCGCATAGCCGAGGAGGTTCGAGACGCCGTTCGACAATGACGCGATTCCCGCCCTCCCCCAGCTCGTCCAGAGCACGAGCCAGGCGACGAACGCCTGAAGCGCGAACGCCGCGCCGACGACGCGGGGGCGAATCGCCTTGCGGTTCGACGACAGCACGAAGGCGATCGCGAGAATGACGACGATGCCGGCAATGCCGAGCAGCTTCTGATTCACTTTGGAGCCCCTCCCCCGGGCGTTACCAGACCATTCCCTGCGTAGCGGCTGCGGCGGCTTCGTCCAGTAGGTCCAATGCTTCCATCGGCGATCGGGCAACGAGCAGCTGGCGTCGCCGCTGCGCCGACATGAACCCGCTCTCGGTCGCGTGGTCGATGAACTCGATCAGGCCGTCCCAATAGCCTTCGACATTGAGCAGGCAGAATGGCTTCTTGTGATAGCCGAGCGCGTTCCAGCTCCACGCCTCGAACAATTCGTCGAGCGTGCCGATTCCGCCGGGAAGCGCGAGGAAGGCGTCGGCAAGGTCGGTCATCTTCGCCTTGCGCTCATGCATGTTGCTCACGGTGTGGAGCTCGGTGAGGTTCGGATGGGCGACTTCGATGTCGACGAGCGCCTGCGGGATGACTCCGAAGACCTTGCCCCCGAGCTCGAGAACGCTGTCGGCGATCAGTCCCATGAGACCGAGCCGTCCGCCGCCATAGACAAGGTCGACGCCGCGGCTGACCATCGCCTGCGCTGTCGCGCCGGCGGCGTCGGCGAACACGGACTGGTTCCCCGGCGCAGATCCGCAATAGACCGCGAGGCGCTTCAGATTGTTCACAGCGCGATGACCTCTTTGAGGTCCGTTTCCGGCCGCGCTCCAAAGTGAGAGATGATCTCCGCCGCGGCCAGCGCGCCGGCATGAAGACAGTCCTTGAGCTCGCGCCCGCGGCAACGAGCCACAACAAACCCGGCCGCGAACAGGTCGCCCGCACCTGTGGTGTCCACGACACGCTCGACGGGCGCAGCGGGGACGTCGACGCGCTGCCCTGCTTCGACCGCGACCGCGCCGTGAGCGCCGCGCGTAACGACGAGCGTCCGCACCTTCGTCGAGAGCGAATTCAGGCAATCCGCCAGATCGCCGCAGCCGGTCAGGTGGCGGACCTCGTCCTCGTTCCCGAACAAAAGGTCGACGAGACCCGCATCGACCATCCCCATCACGCCCTCGCGACGGCCACCAATTAAAAGGCTCTCCGACAGCGTGAACGCGACAGTCCGCTTCGCCGAATGCGCGATCCGCGCCGCTTCGAGCATCGCCGCCCGCGGCTGCTCCGGGCCCCAGAGATAGCCTTCGAGGAAAAGGATTGACGCCGACCGGACCAAACTCGCGTCGAGCGCAGCGGAGGTCAATTCGTAGCTCGCGCCAGGACAGGTGCTCATCGTCCGCTGGGCATCCGGAGTGACGAGGATCAGGCAGCGGCCGGTCGGCGGCGGCGGCCGCAGCGGCGGCGTCGCGAAATGCACACCGAGAGCATGCATGTCATGCGCGAAGATTGCGCCGAGCTGATCGTCGGCGGTCTGACCGATGAAGCCGGCCTTCGCGCCGAGCGCCGCAATCCCCGCCATGGTGTTCGCCGCTGATCCGCCGCTCATCTCGCGCGCCGGGCCCATGGCGGCGTAGAGCTCGTCCGCCTGCTCGGTCGTCAGCAGCTGCATTCCGCCCTTTGGAATCCCGCGCGCGCGCAGGAAGTCGTCGTCGGTCGTGGCGATCACGTCGACGATCGCGTCGCCGATCGCAAGCACATCGAGCTGGGCTGAAGTCACGGGACGCGTGGCTAGCCGTGCGTCATGTTCCCGGTCAACGGGAGCTTGCGAACAGCGGCGAAGCCGTTACGCCTCCGCCCATGACCGACCAGGCCCAGACCCGCACCGCCGTCATTCCGCGATCGCTGTTCGCTTTTTCCGTCTTCTACGGCGGCATGGTCTGCATTGCCGGAGTGCTCGGCAATAAGCAGGTCGCGCTGGGACCGCTCGCGGTCGAGGCTGGCATTTTCGCCTTCCTGCTGCTCGTCATCATCTCAAGCGCCGTCGCGGAGCTGCATGGGCGGGACACGGCCCAGCGGCTGGTGCTGTTCGGCTTCGTCCCGCTGATCACGTCGGTGCTGCTCAGCTTGATCGTTCTTGCCACTCCGCCGTCGCCCGACATGGACCCGGACCGCCTGCGGGCATTCGACACCATGATGTCGGGAACGCCGAGAATCTGGATCGGCGGCATCACGGCTTACGGCGTCTCGACCTTCCTCAACGTCACGATCTTCAGCCGCCTCAAGGCGCGCGAGGGTTCGCGGTTGCTGTGGCTGCGGTCGGCGATCGCGAGCGTGCTCAGTCAGATCGTCGACACCCTGATCTTCATCACCGTCGCTTTCTACGGAGTCTTCCCCATCGGCGAGCTGATCCTCGGCCAGATGCTGGCGAAGGTCGTCCTTTCAGCCGTGCTCGTGCCTCCTTTGGTCTATGCCTTCGTGAGTCTCGGGCGCTCGCTCGACGCGCGTCCGTGAGAATCTTGCCGGCCTCTTGATTGACTCGCAAACAAATGCTGTTTGATGCCGAGTCGCCGGGGCGGCTGAACGGGGAAGCGTGTTCAAAAAGCAACGGTTTGGGCGGATTCGCATGAGTCCGGTTAACTGCTGTCACGGAAACGTCTTTCGACGGCTATAGCGACCCCAGCATTCGCTTTGTCTCTGCGTTCAGCCGGGGGGTTGATTCCGTGAAAAAATTTGCATTGCTCGTTTCGACGACGGCCGTCCTCATGCCGTCGGCCGCCTTCGCCCAGTCGACCGGTACGGTCACGACCGAAGAACAGATCGTTATCACCGGCGCGAGGACGCGCAACGTCGCGGGCATCCAGGCGCCCGACACGACCAAGGCCAAGGCGACGATCACCAAGGAGCTGATCAATCGTCAGCAGTCCGGCCAGACGATCCTCAACGTCATCAACCTGGTCCCGGGCGTCAACTTCACCAACTCGGACCCCTACGGCAGCTCGGGCGGCAACATCCGCATCCGCGGCTTCGACGGCAACCGAATCAGCCTGACCTTCGACGGCGTTCCGCTCAACGACAGCGGCAATTATGCGATCTTCTCGAACCAGCAGCTCGACCCCGAGCTCATCGAGCAGGTCAACGTCGGCCTCGGCGTCACCGACGTCGACTCGCCGACTGCCTCCGCAGCCGGTGGAACGGTCAACTATCGCACTCTCATTCCGACGAGCGACATGGGCGCGCGCCTTGCCGGCTCGCTCGGCGATTTCAGCTATCGGCGCATGTTCGGTTTCTTCAACACGGGCCAGCTGACCTCGTTCGGCACGAAGGCGTGGATCGCCGCGAGCCATGCGGTCAATGACAAGTTCAAGGGTCCGGGCGAGATCAACAAGTACCAGTTCAACGCCCGAATCTATCAGCCGGTCGGCTCGAACGGCGACTTCATCTCGGTTGCGGGTCATTACAACCGGAACCGCAACAACTTCTATCGCAACCCGAGCGTCAACGACCTGAACAATCTCCTGGGAACTGCGGAGGTGCCGCGGGCGAATACGTCGACCGTTTCGGCCGACAACCCCATCAAGATCGGCTTCTTCAATCTTCAGCAGGAGGACGTTGTCATGGATTTCGACAACGACGCGACCTGCAACAGCGGCACCGGCAGCGCCACCTTCACGTTCGGCGGGTGCAGCAATTATTACAATGTCCGCATCAACCCGTCGAACACGGGCAACGTCCGCGGCCAATCACGTTTCACGCTCCGCGACGACCTGATCCTGACCATCGACCCAAGCTATCAGTACGTGCTGGCGAACGGCGGCGGCACGTTCACGATCGCAGAGAGCAGCCGTCGCGCGAAGGGCCAGAACCAATCGGGTCCGGGCGTCGATTACAATGGTGACGGCGACTTCAGTGACACGGTGCGT
>CBHTSV010000309.1:0-1632 GCA_966095215.1 uncultured Sphingomonas sp.
GCCACGAAAACGAGCAAGCCAATGGCGAGATAATAGATGGTGAGCTGCCCCAGCAGCTTGGTTGCGCGCATCACTCTTCCCCCTGTGCAAGCGGCGCCGGTGACGCGAGGCTAGGCCAAATCGCGCTTCTCCGCAAAAGCCTATTTTTTGGGGTGCTGAGGTATCTTGTAGTTCGGGATCGGCTTCAGGACGCCGTAGCGCTCCTTCGATGGCTCGTTACCGAGCGGCGGCCAAGGGATGTCCGCCAGCGGAAGCTCGGTGTCGGGCACTCGGTCGAGCAGGTCCCGGAGCAGCGTCAGCCGGCCCACCGGCTGGTCGTTGAAGTCGATCAGCGTCCATGGCGCATAATCCGTATGCGTCGCGGCGAGCATCAGCTCCCGCGCCTCGGTGTAGTCGTCGTAATGCTCGCGCGCCTCGCTATCGATCGGCGAGAGCTTCCACCGCTTCACGGGGCTGTGGAGGCGGTTGGCGAACCTTTCCTCCTGCACTTCCTGGTCGCAGCACAGCCAATATTTGAACAGCAGCATCCCGTCGTCGATCAGGTGCCGCTCGAACTCCGGCGCGGCATTCAGGAAATCCTGCACCTGGTCGGGCGTGCAGAAGCCCATGACCCGCTCGACGCCGGCGCGGTTGTACCAGCTGCGGTCGAACAGCACGATCTCGCCCTCGGCCGGCAAATGCTCGACGTAGCGCTGGAAATACCACTGCGTGCGCTCGCGCTCGCTCGGTGACGGAAGCGCGACGACCCGGCACTGGCGCGGATTCAGGAGGCGCGCGAACATGTCGATCGAACCGCCCTTGCCTGCCGTATCGCGGCCCTCGAAGAGGACGATCATGCGCTGCCTGGTTTCGGAAACCCAGCGCGCCATCGTGCTCAGCTCCTTCGCCATCGGATCGAGCAGTATCTGATATTCCTCGTCGCTGAGCCTGGTCTTTCCGCTCATCGCCGGTCCCCTTTTGAAGTAACTGTTGCACGGCCCATGGCAGTTTGGAAATCCCCGTCACTGCTCGACCGCTTGGCAAGGCCGCTCGCGACCGGCGTTCACCGGTTGCTGAGGCTCGGACGGACGCGGCCGCCTGGATATGGCGCGCACGCGCTCGCCCTGACGCCCGAGCGCAAGCTCATCCTCGTAAAGCTCCGCTACGCGCCCGGCTGGCGCGTGCCGGGCGGGGGGCGGCATGATCATGAGGAGCTGCGCGATGCCGTCCTGCGCGAGCTTCGCGAAGAGATTGGAATGACGTCGCACGGCGCCGTCCGGGAGGGCGCGCCGGGCCTGCTCGTCGTGGAGGATGTGCGTTACGATGCGGCAAAATGGTCGTGGGAAGTCGAGGCGATCCGCGAAGTCCCGATCGGCGACCTGCCTACCGACCTCTCGCCGCGGACGGCTGCCTGGATAGAGTCCGTTCGCGACAGCCTCTCAGCGCAATAAAATGCCGGGCTCCGCGTGGGAGCCCGGCACAGTTTTCATGAGGCGCTTCGACGTTATCCGCCGACGGTGCTGGTGGTTGTCACCGTGGTGCCGCTGATCGTCAGTGTCGACGGCATCAGGCGGAAGGTCTGCCCCGTCGTCGCATTGGTGACGATCACCAGCCGGATGTTGCCGAACTGGTCGGTGACGATCTGACTGATCG
>CBHTSV010000310.1:0-6127 GCA_966095215.1 uncultured Sphingomonas sp.
CTGGTCGGCGATCCGGAGCTGTTCGTCAGCGAGGTGGACGAAAGCGACGGCTCGATCGCGCTCTACAAGCCCGAGATCGCGGTGCTGACCAACATCAGCCTCGACCACAAGGAAATGGCCGAGCTCCGCAGCCTGTTCGCGGCGTTCCTGCTGCGGGCGCGCAAGGCGGTGGTGAACCTCGACGATCCGGAGACGCGTGCGATCGCGGAGATCGTCCCGGTGGACAATCGAGTCGGCTACGGGTTCGACAGCCCCGGCGCGGACTTCATGGGCAAGGACCTGCAGCTTGAGGCCGAGGGAGTGACCTTCGCCATCGAGGCCGAGGGAGAGCGGCATGACGTCCGGCTCGCGGTGCCCGGTCGGCACAATGCCTCCAACGCTTTGGCCGCGATCGCCTCGACGCGGGCGCTCGGAGTCCGGATCGAGGACGCGGTGAACGCGCTCGGCCGGTTCGAGGGCCTGAAGCGGAGGCTCGAGACCGTTGGCGAGGCGGCCGGCGTGATCGTCATCGACGACTTCGCCCACAATCCCGATAAAATTGACGCGACCCTGGCGACGCTCCGCGCCCAGCCGGGGCGGCTGCTCGTCATGTTCCAGCCCCACGGCTACGGACCGCTCGCCAAGATGGGCGAGGAGCTGGCGGACAGCTTCAAGCGCGGACTGGCGCCGGGCGACCGGCTGTACCTGCCCGACCCGGTCTATCAGGGCGGCACGGTCGAAAAGACGCGCGGGTCCGACTGGCTCGCCGAGCAGGTGCAAAGCCCCGGAGTCGAGGTCCGGCATATCCCGGAGCGGTCGAAGATCGGCGAGGCCCTGCTCGCGAGGGCCAAGGCCGGCGACCGCATCGTCATCATGGGCGCGCGCGACGACACGTTGATCGATTTTGCGCGCGAGCTTGTCGAGCGGCTGGGCTCGTCATCCTGAACTCGTTTCAGGATCCATTTTCGGGAAGGGCTCAGGAGTCTCCGAAATGGATGCTGAAACAAGTTCAGCATGACGGAGGTTGGAGGTGCATGGCGAAGCCTGGAACCGTGACCGGCTGGAAGCTCCCCCCCGAAGACCGCGAGCGGCTGCTCCAGCGCTTCCCGCCGAAGTATGAAAATGTGATCGCGGACCATGTGACGCTGCGCACGGGGGCGACGCCGGACACGCACCTGCCCCGCAAACCGGCGGCCCGGGTCGTGGGCCGCGCGGACGACGGCAGGAGCCTCGAATGCCTGGTTGTCGAGCTCGACGGCACGACCGACCGGCCGGACGGCTCGACCTATCACATCACGTGGTCGCTGGGGCCCGGCCGCAAGGCGCGCGAGAGCAATGACGTGCTGCGCGACCGCGGATGGGAGCACATCGACGCGCCGATGCCGATCGAGCTGGAGCCGGCCCGCTTCTGATGGCCAGGGAGCCGCGCCTGTTCCTCGACGCCGACGGAGTGCTCGCGGACTTCGACCTGGGCGCGCGCCGGCTGCTCGGCCTCAAGCCGAAGGAGTTCATCGCGAAGCACGGCCGCGGCACCTTCTGGAAACGGCTCGCGAAGGCTCCGAACTTCTATGGCGACCTTCCCGAAATGCCCGATGCCCGACTGCTGTTCGACGGGGTGAAGCACCTGAAGCCGACGATCCTGACCGGTCTGCCGCTCGGCAAATGGGCGGCGCCGCAGAAGGTCCAATGGGCCGCCGAGCATTTCCCGGGCGTGCCCATCATCACCTGCATGGCTGCCGACAAGCACAAGCACATGCACCCCGGCGACGTGCTGGTCGACGATCGCGAGAAGCATCGTGCCGCTTATGAAAGGGCCGGCGTCGTCTTCGTGCATCACAAGAGCGCCGAGGACAGCCTCAGGCAGCTGGCCGGGATTTTTCCTTCGGTGAAGGTTGCGGCTTAGTCGTCATTGCGAGGACCCCGGACCTGATCCGGGGGACGCGGCAATCCAGAACGCTGGATTGCTTCGCTACGTTCGCAATGACGAAAAAACGCTACGCAGCCTGCTGGACGTCGACCTTCTCGACCCACTCCGGCCAGAAGACCGGCTCGCGGCTCGACCAGCCCGGCGCGGTCGCGGCGCTCTCGCTGATCGACTGGAGCAGGACGCGGCGACGGTCCGGGTGAAGGTGCGGAAGCGCCGCGGCGGCGCAGAAGGCCGACGGCAGCCACGGACGCGCGGCGGCGCCGATCAGCCGCTCGTAGAGAAAGCGATAGGCGGCGAAGTTCGGCAGGCGGTCCTGACCAAGATCGAATGCCGAAACGGTGATCAGCATGCCGATGAACGGCTCGATCATGTCGAGGCCGCTGTCGTCCGGAACCTGGAGGCGCAGATGGTCGAGCTGCTTGTAGAGGCGGGCCTGGGCGCGGATCGAGGCGGCTTCGCCTTCATCGCGGGCCCAGCATTCGAGAGGATCGCGGCGACCATAAGCCACATCGAGCGACCGGCGGATGTAGCGCTGCGTAGCTTTCGGGAAGCTCGCAAACTCCTTCATCTCCGAGATCAGCATCGCGCCGCTTGCCGGCTGGCTGGTCCGCGTAATCATGAACCCGACTCCTTTTGCCCGAGTGGGATCATGAGGCACGCCTGCTTGCGATATGGTTAACCACAATCCCACCCCCCATTCAGATTGAATCAGAGGGGAGTCCTTGCGTCTAGGCCATAATTTCACGGTTCGACGCAAAACTGTGGATTGTTGATTTATTGCAACGGCGCGGCCAATTAGTGACGGTTCCGTAACTAGTCGGAACTTCGGTCAGGAAAACCGGATGAGGGGACCGGATCATCGCTCTGCCCCGGCTGCGCGGCGGCCGGCGGGTCCGAGGCATCCATCGATTCATCGCTCCCGACGTCGGCCTTGGCGTCGAGATCCTCCGGGTGACGCTTGAGCTTCTTTTCGAGCTCCGCGTCGGGATCGGCCGATGCCGGCGGCGGAACCGTCTCGCGCTGCTTGCGATCGTTCACCGATCAGTCTCCACTTTCATTGCCCGAAGGTAACGAGCAGCGCTCGCACGCGTTCCTGCGGCGCATGCGTTTCGACCGGCTGTCCGGGTCGTTCTGCCAACGGGCAGAGGGCGGTTTCCGTAGCGTCGGTTTTGTTACAAAACGGGGCCTATGTTCATGAGGTCCCCTCCGACGGTCCGGAGCCGATTCAGCGACTGGCCGCTCGCGGTCAAGTCGATCCTCGGATTCTGGCTGTTCTACTATTTGACGGTCGTCGCTCGCGCCTTGCTGACGAAGGACGCGCCGACCATCCTGATCAACCGTTCCTACACGCTCGCAATCGGTATCCTGCTCACGGCCGGGATCTATCTCGCTTTGGCTTCTTTCGCCCGGTCGGCAAGCCTGACCCGGCGTATCGTGATTGGCGTCGCGGCCTCACTTGTCGCAGCCGGGGCACAGGCCGGGCTGCTGATCGCCGGCGACCGCTTCCTCGAAAAGCCTCAGGAGGAAATGCGCTTCACGTCGCGTGAAGGTTATGCGGTCGTCGAGACAGGCAACACGATGCGGATCGACCGACCAGGGCAAAACTCCCTTGTCCTCACTTGGCCCAAGATCGCCCAGCTGCACCCGGGTGACCAGTTCAGATATGCAGCCGATGTCGCGGTCACCTGGTTCTTCTTCTTCGCCGCGTGGACCGCCTTCTACATGGCGATGCTGGCGCAAGGGGATGCCCTTCGCGCGCAGCGCCGCCTCGCCGATGCGGAAAGCGCCGCGCAGGCCGCTCAGGTGCGGGCGCTTCGATACCAGGTCAATCCGCACTTCCTCTTCAACACCCTGAACTCGCTGTCCTCGCTCGTGATGACAGGCCGGCCGGAGCGCGCCGAGGCGATGCTTCTCGCGCTGTCGACCTTCTTCCGCACGAGCCTGTCGTTCGACCCGATGGCCGACGTGACGCTTGCCGAGGAAATCGACCTCCAGCGGCTATACCTCGACATCGAGAAGGCGCGGTTCCCGGATCGCCTCAGTGTCGAAATCGACGTTCCCGCGGAGCTCGAGCAAGCCCGCCTTCCGGCCCTGCTGCTCCAGCCGATCGTCGAGAACGCAATCAAATATGGCGTGTCGAAGAGCCGCAAGGCAGTCGTCATTCGTATCGACGCCCGTCACCTCGACAATCATCGGATGGTCGTGGAGGTCAGCAACCGCCTGAAGCACGGCGGCAAGGACGAGCTTCCGGCCGCCACTCACGAAGGCACGGGCCTAGGCCTTGCCAATGTCTGCCAGCGCCTGGAAGCGCGTTTCGGCAGCCATGCCAGCTGCCGGTTCGGCCCAATGGCCAGCGGCGGCTTCAAGGTTTCGCTGACAATGCCGGTGGAAACCAATGGTTGAAGCGAAGCCGCTTCGGGTCCTCATTGCCGACGACGAGCCGCTTGCCGCGGAGAGGTTGCAGCTGCTGCTCGCCAAGGCCGAGGGGGCGCAGCTCGTCGGAACGGCGAGCGACGGCGACTCCGCCATCAATCTCGCGGAGGCCCTTCAGCCCGACCTGCTTCTGCTCGACATCGCTATGCCGGGACTGGACGGCATTGGCGTCGCCAAGTCGCTGGCTGCCCTTAGCCCCTCGCCAGCAGTCGTGTTCGTGACCGCCTTCGACCAATTCGCGGTCGCGGCGTTCGAGGTCGAGGCCGTCGATTATCTGATGAAGCCGGTAGATCCGGCGCGGCTCCAGCGGGCGCTCGACCGGGCGCGCTCCTATCTCGAGCACCGCAGCCTGCAGCCGCCCGCCGGCAAGGAATCGCAGTGGCTGGAGGAGTTCTGGGCATCCGACCTGTCAGGCCTGGTGAGGATTGCCTCGAGGGACGTCGACCGGGTCTCTGCCGAGCGCGACTATATGCGCCTGCATGTCGGCCGTCGAAGCTGGCTGATCCACCATTCGATGGCCGCGCTCGAAGAAGGACTTAATCCGGAGCTGTTCGTGCGGCTTCACCGCTCGGCAATCGTGCGCAAGGATTTCATCGCGGGGTTCACACGCAATCCCTCCGGTCGATGGATCGCGCGGCTTTCGGACGGGACCGAGCAGCCCGTCGGCCGTCTCTATTCCGACCGCGTGAGGGCGATCGCCGGCCGCTGATCGAGGAAAAAGCCGCCGCGGTTCCTGCCCGTCCAGCCCGCGGCGGCTTCACTCTTCTTCACGGCGCGGTAACGATCAGCGCGGCGGCAGCACCCACGGTGACGGTGCCGCGACGCGCGGCGTTCACCGCTGCCTCGAACTGCGGCTGGGTGGCAGCGATCGCACCGTTGCGGCAGTCGGTCGCGAGAAGCGCGAGCTTCACTTCCCGCCGCGTCAGGCCGATTTCGCAGACGCTTTCCGCGGCATGGAAAATGCGCCGGTGCAGGCTCTGCTGGCCCAGGTCGGAGGCAAGGTTCAGGTCCGCGTAGGAAACCCTGGCGGAAGGAACCTCCGCTGCCTGGCTGACCGTGGGGGCGACGAACGCGCTTGCTGCGAGGACGGCAGCGAAGGCGGCTACGGTCTTCAACATGGTCGTGTCTCCCTTTTTGCGCGACGCGGAGCAGGCAGAGGGGATTCTGAGGGGATGCCCCGCGTCGCATCAGGGAAAGTGAACCTGTCGCGAGGCGAAGTCGCGCGGTGCTCGACGGTCAGAAAGCGGCTTTGTCGGCAATCCGACGAAGGCCATTCGTGGGCGGCTGAATCGACGAACGGTGGTCAGCCGGCGTTCATTTTCGCGGCGTGCCGCGCGTTTCTTTGTCGACCACGGTCGTCACGGCGACGTCGAGCGTCACATTGCCGACGGTGCGGAAGATGTCGGGGATCATCTCGACCGCGACCAGCAGGCCAAGCGGGGCGATCGGCACTCCGAGCGCCATCGCAATTGGAGCGATCGAGCTGATGAAGCTGACCTCTCCGGGCAGGCTGACCGCGCCATAGCTCATGACCGCGCCGACCGCCGTCGCACCGATCATTTGCGCTACTGTCGGCTCATAACCGAGCCAGTGCGCGACGTAGAAGGCGACCGCCGTGTTCATTGCCGGCCCGTTCGCGCGGAACAGCGCCACGGCGATCGGCAGCGTCACATCGGCGACCTGCTCGCGCATGCCGATCAACTTCGCCGATTCAAGCATCGCCGGCAGGGACGCGAGCGAGGATCGCGTCGAAATGGCGACCGCTTGCGGGCCGATGAGGCCGCGAAC
>CBHTSV010000311.1:0-2128 GCA_966095215.1 uncultured Sphingomonas sp.
CCACACCGGCCATCGCCCGCCGGACGAACTCCAGGTCTTCGGGCGGTATGTCGAGAGGAGCGAAGGCCGGCTGCCCCCGCTGGCGCATCAGCCGCGGAACGACGCGCCTGCCGCTCGCCACCCGGGCGCCTGCGACCGCGAGCTGCAGCGGATTGATCAGGACGTTCCCCTGGCCGATCGACATGTTGATCGTGTCGTAGGTCTGCCACTCGCGATGATATCTGCGCTCCATCCATTCCGGGTCGGGGACGGTTCCGTAGCGCTGGAAGTCGAAGGGCAGGTCGAACTTCTCGCCGAAGCCCATTTCCTTGATCAGCGGCGCGAACGCGTTGACTCCGACGCGGCGGCAGGTGTCGTAGAAATAGATGTCGCAACTTTTGACGACCGCGTCGGTCATGTTCACCGGGCCGTGCCGCTGGTCGCAGTGGAAGATGTGATTTCCGAGCGGATAGGTCTTGTTGCAGACCACGATCCGCTTCGGATCGACGCCCGCCTTCAGGAGCGCGAGCGCCATCAACGGCTTTATCGTCGATCCTGACGGATAGAGGCCTTCCAGCACCTTGTCGACGAGCGGGAGGTGGTCGTCCTCGGACAGCATCTTCCACTCGTTCGCGCTGATCCCGTCGGAGAAGTTGTTGGGATCGTACGAGGGCATGGACGGCATCGCGAGGACGTCGCCCGTGTGCACGTCGACCACGACGATCGACCCGGACTGGTCGCCGATCCTTCGAGCTGCATATTCGTGCAGGTCGGCGTCGATCGTGATCTGGACGGTGCCTCCGCTGCGGTCGGGCTTCGGATCGAGCTCCTTCACGAGCTTGCCTCGCGCAGTCACCTCGACGCGCTGCCCGCCGGGAGTGCCGCGAAGCGTCGGCTCGAGCACCTTCTCCAGCCCTTCCTTGCCGATCTTCACCCCGGGAATCAGCAGCAGCGGGTTCTTGTCCTCCTTCTCATATTCGGCGGCCGACGCGGCGCCGACATAGCCGACCAGCTGACCGACGGCAGAGCCCGCGGGATAGAAACGGGTGAACCCGCGAGATGCCGCGATGCCCGGAAGCTCGGGAAGACGCACGGTGATCGCGGCATATTGCTCGTAGGGCACATTGTCCGCGACTGAGACCGGCTGGAAGCCGCGCGACGTCTCCAGCTCCTTGTGGATCCGGTCCACTTCGTCCGGCGGCAGCTTCAGCAAGCTGGCGACATTGCCAACGACTTTCGGCGCATCGACCAACTGCTGCGGGATGATGTCGACGCGGAAGCTCGAACGGTTGATCGCAATCGGCTTGCCGTTTCGGTCGATGATCCAGCCGCGCCTCGGCGGAACCGGGATCAGCTGGACTCGGTTGCTCTCGGAGAGGAGCTGATATTTCTGGTTCTGGGCGATCGCGAGATAGCCCATGCGCCCGATCAGGAGTCCGCCCACGGCCGCCTGGGCTCCGCCGAGCAGCAGCATCCGGCGGGAGAAGGTGATCGACTGGTGCGCGGCGGTGATCCGCATGTGCTTCATCGCCCGAGCCTCCAGGCGTCGATCCTCGACGCCATCCACGCGCTCACGGGGAAAACGCAGATCGAGATGATGAGTGGCGGGACGATTTTGGATAAGGGGATTTCGGCGCCGACAGCTTTGGCCAGGCGCCACTGAAACCATTCATCGATCGCGATCAGCACCGCGGCCAGCCCCCATTCGATCCAATAATCGCGCCACATCGTGCGGCGGTCGACCAGGTCGAGCGCAAACATCGTCGCGCTCCACAAAGCCACTGAAAACCCTACGGGATTTCCGGTGAACAGGTCGTTGACGAGCCCGAGCGGAGCGGCCCACCAGGGAGGCCAGGGGTCGGATCGAAGCAGGCGCCAGCTGATCAGCGCCAGATAGCCGAAGTCCGGGTACCAGCCGCTTGTCGACACGATCGGAAGCGCGGCCAGGAAGGAGGCCACGACGACCGTCGACGCCGGCACCAACTGTGCCAGGGCGAGGGGCCCCTGACCGATCTTCCGCTTGGAGGAGAGCGCGGCGCGAACCATCAGGGCGCCTCGGACGATGGAGCCGCTTCCGCTTCGGCGGCGACTGCCTCCGGCTCGTACGCCGGTTCGACGATGGCGAAGCTGGTGGTCGACGGATCGGCCA
>CBHTSV010000312.1:0-11141 GCA_966095215.1 uncultured Sphingomonas sp.
TCGCGGAAAAACGGCTCGCGGCTGCACTGACCTCCTTCCAGGAGGCTCAAAGCGAAGCCCGCCGCAAACAGGCCTATGTCGAGCGCATTGTAGAGCCCAATGTTCCCGATGAGGCGTCGGAGCCGCGCCGGCTGCGCGGCATCCTTGCGACCTTTGTGCTCGGCCTGGTTGCCTGGGGGATTCTGAGAATGCTTCTGGCCGGCATTCGGGAACATCACGGCTGATGACCGCGCAACCGGCACATCGGCTCAGCGAATCATTGCGTATCCAGCGGCGCGTCGTCTGGGCGCTGGTGCTCCGTGAGATGCTCACCCGTTTCGGCAGGCATAATATCGGCTTCCTTTGGCTGTTCGCCGAGCCGATGCTGTTCACTCTGGGAGTGACGGCACTCTGGACTGCCGCCAAGGCCGTTCATGGCTCGGACCTGCCAATCGTCGCCTTTGCCTTGACGGGCTACTCGAGCGTGCTCCTTTGGCGCAACATGCCCACGCGGACCATCGCCGCAATCCCGCCGAACCTCTCGTTGATGTACCATCGGAACGTCCGGCCCCTCGACATCTATCTGTCGCGGCTTCTTCTTGAGGCAGCGGGCGCGACCATGTCCTTCGTCTTTCTCTCACTATTTTTCATCTTCATCGGCTGGTTGAAGCCGCCGGAGGACGTGCTCCAGGTTGCGGGCGGTTGGGCTATGCTCGCGTGGTTCGGGTTCAGCCTGGCGATCCTTTTCGGCGCCCTGTCCGAGGTATCGGAGACAGTGGAAAAGCTGTGGCACCCGACCGCCTATCTACTCTTCCCACTGTCCGGCGCCGCTTTCCTAGTCGACGCTCTTCCGCAGGAAGCGCAACACTACGTACTCCTGCTGCCGATGGTTCACGGCGTGGAATATCTTCGCGAAGGCTATTTCGGATCGCAGGTCGTGGCTCATTACGACTTGGCGTATATGGCGATTTGCAACGCTATCCTGACGTTCTTCGGTCTCGTGCAGGTAAACCGCGTTAGCCGCGAGATCGTGCCCGAATGATCCGGCTCGAAAACGTCAATAAGGACTATCCCACCCGCGTCGGGCCCGTGCGCGTGCTGAAGGATGTGAATCTTACCGTCCAAAGGGGGGAACGGGTCGGGATCCTCGGGCGCAACGGCGCCGGAAAGTCGACGATGATCCGCCTCGTCAGCGGCGCCGAGCTGCCGACGACGGGGACAGTCCGGCGGGGGATGAGCGTGTCATGGCCGCTGGCGTTCGGTGGGGCCTTCCAGAGCTCGCTCACCGGCTATGACAATCTGCGCTTCATCTGCCGAATCTATGGCACCGATCCGACAGAAAAGGTGGCCTTCGTCGAAGACTTTTCCGAGCTTGGGCTGTATCTTCGCGAGCCGGTCAGGACATATTCCGCAGGAATGCGGGCGCGACTCGCCTTCGCTATCTCGATGGTAATCGAGTTCGATTGCTTCCTCATCGACGAGATCGTCGCCGTCGGTGATGCGCGCTTCCATGAGAAGTGCCATCGCGAGTTGTTCGAGCGTCGCGCCGACCGGGCCATGATCATCGTCTCGCATCATCCTGACTTCATCAGAGAGCATTGCACACGCGCATCAGTTCTCGCGGCGGGCGAGCTTCACCATGCGTCGAACATTGAGGAGGCCTTCGCTTTTTATCACCAGGAAACGGCGCTCGCGGCATGAGAAGGATTGCACGAGCGGCCAGCGTCGGGGCGCGGCAGGCCTGGTTGCTGCGGAATCGTCTTGCGTTCGGAAAGCCGATCGAGCGAGACCGACCGCGGCTGCTCGTCGATGTGTCCGCAATCATGCGGCACGATGCGCAGACCGGCATTCAGCGAGTCGTCCGCGCCGTCTGGTCGGACCTTCGGAGCCGGAGGAACGGCGGCTTCGAGACCATTCCCGTTTTTGCGACGAACACCCACGGATATTGCTACGCCCCGGTTGATTTCCTCGATCGCCCGGTGCGCGGCGCGCCCAGCAACCCCGTGTCCGTTTGTCCGGGTGACAAGGTCCTCGGCCTTGACCTGTCCGCACACCTGCTGCCCAAATACCGACGGCAGTTGAGGGCGTGGCGGCGTTGTGGCGCCACCATCCATCTGGTCGTTTACGATTTGTTTACGATATTGCGGCCGGAATGGTTCAGCACCGCCGCTGTCAATCATTTCGTCAAATGGCTCGACGTGCTGACACGGGACGCCGATCAAGCAATCTGTATTTCGGACCAGGTTGCTCGTGACCTGCTCCAGATGATCGGCGGCAGCGGGAAGCCGGCCATCGGTCGCCTGCAGATGGGCGGAGACATTGCCGCCTCAATTCCGTCGAAAGGGCTTGGCCCCGACATCGGGCGGCTGCTCGACCATCTCCGTTTCCGGCCGGCCATACTGATGGTGGGAACCGTCGAACCTCGAAAAGGCTATGACGCGGCCCTTGCTGCGTTCGAGTATTTGTGGCGCACGCGGCCGACCGAGGCGCCCGACCTGGTGATCGTAGGAAAGAGCGGTTGGAAAACGGCCGATCTTCAGGCCAGGCTCCGTGCGCATCCCGAGCGGGGCCGCCGACTGCACTGGTTCGATCGCATGAGCGACGAAGGCCTGTGTCGACTGTACGAGGCTACACGGGGAGTCTTCATGCCCTCGCGAGCGGAGGGCTTTGGTCTCCCGATGGTCGAAGCCGCCATGCATCGCCGCCACGTCCTGGCGCGGGATCTTGCTGTGTTTCGTGAGCAGCGTCTGCCGAACGTGTTCTACTTCGATGACGATCGTCCTGCGGCGCTTGGTCAGCGGCTTATAGATCTTGTGAGCTTTGGCCAAAAACTTGTTGCCCCGATCCCGCATTTGCCGAGCTGGAGCGACTGCGTAGACGGACTCCTGACCGAAATCGGACTTGTCGGAACCAAGAATCTACAGGCGGAGTCCCAGTTGCGGAAAGCTTCGTGAGTTTCGTGTCCTATGCCCAGAACTTCGAAGACGTGCTGCTGCGGCGCGCGCTGCACGACGTTTCGCATGGCCGCTATCTCGACATAGGTGCGCAGGATCCGATCGTGGATTCCGTGAGCTTTGCCTTCTACCTGGCCGGCTGGCGTGGCATTCACGTTGAAGCGACTCCAACCTATGCTGCCCGGCTGCGGGAGGCGCGCCCGGACGAAATTGTCATCGAGGCTGCAGTAACGGACGCGGCCGGTCCGATCGAATTCTACGAAATCCCGGATACCGGCCTGTCCACGGGCGAGCCGGATATCGCAAGGATGCACGCCGAGGGCGGTCTACCGACGCGCAAGATCGTCGTACCCTGCATCAGGCTCGATAACCTTCTCGACAGCGCGGACGTCGAGCCGCACTGGATGAAGGTCGACGTCGAAGGCATGGAAGCGGAAGTTCTCCGCAGCTGGGGAGAGAGCCAGGTCCGGCCCTGGGTTCTCGTCGTCGAATCAACGTTCCCCAATTCGCAGCGGCCCACGCATTCGGCGTGGGAGCGCGAACTCCATGACCGCGGCTATTGCGAGGCCTTCTACGACGGACTTAGCCGCTATTTCGTCCACGAGGCGCATGCCGAACTTGGGTCCCGCTTCGACGCGCCGGTGAATATCTTCGATGGCTTCTCGGTTGCACGCCACCACTTTTCTGCGGCCCACCTACGCGGTGGCCTGCAACTTCTGGAGGAGCGCGTTGACACGCAGACGGCTGAGATCACGCGCCTTCATCAGGAAGTGAGCTCGACGACGGAGCGGCTGCTCAACGAGCAGCAGGAGCGCGAAATCTCGCTTCGACACGCTCATGAGGTTGAGCTCGCCGAGACGTGCGGACGAGAGCGGCGATTGGCTGAACGTGAATTTCGCAAGAAGGAGATGTGGCTTCGGCATGCGCTGGGGGAAGCGGAATCGAGAGACGCCTCCACCCGCATCGAACTTGCCCGGCTTGAAGAACGGTCGAGCCAACTGGAGCAAAGGCTTGCCGACGCCGATAAAGCCCTGATCCGAGCGGACGATCAGATTACGGAAGCCGGCCAAAAGATCGCGTCATTGGAGGGGTTGCTTGACCGGACACGTGCTCGTGCAGAGCAGCAGATCGATGAGCATCGTGCCATCAGCGCTCGCGCGGACGCTCTCATAAGGGCCGTCCTTGCAGAGCGCCCGAGTCGCTGGCAACGGATCGGCGAAACCCTCGGTCTGACCAGGCGGGGAGCGGCATGGCGATCCCTTGAGCGCTGGTCGCCAACCGACGCCGGTGCCGAGCTCACTTCCGGTGAACACACGAAAGAGATTCTTCAGACAATGCAAACGCAGCGGCCGACGAGAGCGCAAGAGGTTCCCGCCGGGGCGACGTCCCTGGCTGAACTTCTGTCCGCCGACGGCGAGGACTTCGTCCGGCTTGCCTATCTGACCGTACTCGGCCGGCGCGCCGACCCAGAGGGCGAATCCTATTACGTCGACAGGATCAGGAATGGCCGTTCCAAGATCGAAGTCCTGGACCAGCTTCGTAACTCGGACGAAGGGAAACAGTGCGAGCAGCTGCCGGAACTGGAGGAGGCGCTTAGGCAGTTCAGGTCGTCGCGGGTTCTGAGCGGCAAACGGACAGCCGGAGCAGCAATCCAGCGCCGCATTCTCGAGGAATCATCGGTGATCCGCGTGGATCATTTCATGCGCTATCATGACGAACAATTCCTCGCCCAGGTTTTCGCTTATTATCTCGGACGACAACCGGATCCCGCAGGTTTTGCACATTATCTGCGGCTCATCCGATCCGGTACGAGCCGTCAGCACGTCCTCCTTGACATCGCCCGCAGCCCGGAGGCCCGGAGGCGCGGGAAACGCGCTGTCGGAGAAGGGCGAATTGCAGCTGCGCTGATCGTCGATCACATCCCAATTGTGCGGACGCTGGTCGCGATAATCCGATTCAATCTGAACCTGCGGAGGCACATGCGGGAAATGCGCGCGCTTCAGAACCATTTGTATCGTCTCTCCAAGAATCTTCCCTGATTCGGCAATGCGAATCCTGCTTCTCAGCACCTATCCAGCGCTGAATCCTGCCCATGGCGGGCAGCATCGGCTGAACCAGATCGCAAAGGCGCTTCAGGCGGCCGGGCATGCGGTGGACTGCCGCGGTATACTTGGGTCGGACTCCTACCCTGCAACTCCGGGATACGTTCGATTTCCCGGGACCGAGATGCTGTCAGCCTATTTGCCCAACACAATGCTGATGGAGGATTGGGCCATTGGGAAATATGCGGCTGATCCTAAGGGCGGATTCGGGAAGCTCGGCAAGTTGTGCAGCGATCGCTACGACGGCGTTTTCTGCGAGCAGCCATGGCTGTTCGAATTCGCCTACAGGCAATTTGCACAAAGGAAACGGCGGCCGATCCTGATCTACGGGTCGCAGAATATCGAGCATCGCCTCAAACACGAGATCGCCGCGCAGTACCTGACCGAGACGATTGCCGACAGATATTCAGCCCTCGTGAAGGACGTCGAATGCTTCGCCGCCACACGCTCTGACCTGAACGTCGTCGTCTCCAGGCATGATCAGGACTGGATAGAGTCGATCTCGCCAAAGCCGGTCGTGCTTGCGGCCAACGGGGTGGCGGATCGGCGACCGACGCTTCGCGACGTGCAGCGCAGCGACGAGATCACGGGTTGCCGCAAGTTCGCACTTTATTGCGCAAGCAGTCACCCGCCCAACATCCAGGGCTTCTACGACGTGTTTGGCAAGGGTGTTGGCTGCCTAGCGCCCGAGCAGAGACTCGTCGTCGCTGGCGGCGGGGGAGTCCAAATCGCCGCAGATCCCCGTTTCAACCGGGCACCGGGCCTCGCTCGGAAGTTCATTGCCGCAGGTCAGGTCAGCGAATCACAACTGTCGGGTCTTCTCGCCACAGCTCACGTCGTCCTGCTGCCGATCACGAGAGGCGGGGGCACGAACCTGAAGACCGCCGAGGCACTGTGGTCCGGCCGGCACATCGTCGGAACCAGCACTTCAATGCGCGGATTTGAGGATTTTTGTTCCGCCGAAGGCGTCGCCATCGCCGACGACCCGTCGGTATTCCAAAAATCAATCCTTGAGGCGATGCGCACGCCGGCTCTCCAGCTCGGGGCGAACGAGCGTCAAGGGAGGTCGCGCGTTCTGTGGGCCGCAACTTTGAAAGAGCTGGTCGATGCGATTGGCCAATTCGAGGCCATGTCGTGAACAAATTTAGTCCCGTGAGAGCGCCGCGCATCTGGATGAACGTCACGACCAGCGTGAACTGGACTCGGCCACCCGTCGGCATCGTACGAGTGGAGCAGGAACTCTTCAAAGCGCTTTCGGAATTACTCGGGGACAGGTTGCAGCCCTGCATTCTCTCAGACGGCAAGTTCGTTCGGCACACGGGTGCGCTTGGTCCCGCAGCACACGGACAAGCGGATGCGCACGAGGAGGATCTGGTCTGGCCCGATCCATCCTACGATTTTCCCGAGGCGACCACCCTGGATCTCGTGGCGTCGCGGCCATCGTCGAAGAGAACGATCGAGCGGCGGGCGCTTGCTGCCCGTCGGCCGACAGAGGATATCCAATATGGCGACGTCCTGTTGTCCGTCGGCCTGGATTGGGACTGGGAGGAGCAGCGGATCGATTCGATTCTGTTCGAGCTCAAGACGAAGAAGGACGTGAAGGTCATAAGCTGTTGCTATGACCTGATCCCGGTTCTCTTCCCGCAGTATTGCGTCGGCGACGTCGCTGCGAAGTTCAAGGAGTATTTCACCAACCTGACCTGGTCGTCCTCGGCCATGCTGTGCATCAGCCGGCGTTCCGAAGCCGACTATAAGGCGCTCGCAACGGAACTCGGCATGCCCGAAATCCCGACGCGGGTCATGCTGCTCGGGAACAAGCTGCCCGAGCCCGGTGACGATGTCTCTGATCAGGTCGCAGAGCTTTGCGGAGCGCGTTTCATCCTGTTCGTCTCGACGATCGAGCGGCGGAAGAATCATGAAGTGATCTACAAAGCTCTCCACGTCCTTGCCGAGCGCGGCCAGTTGCCTCCCGAGATGAAGGTCGTCTTCGTGGGAATGCCTGGCTGGGGCGTCGGCGACCTGCTCAAAGACATCGAGCTGGATCCCCTTACCCAGGATCACATCGTCTTGCTCAATCACGCGAACGATGCCGAACTGCACATGCTGTACGAGCACTGCGAGTTCTTCGTTTATCCGTCTCTTTACGAAGGGTGGGGACTGCCGGTCGCCGAAGCGCTGGCATTCGGCAAATTCGTTGTCGCCTCGGATCGCGGATCGATCCCGGAGGTCGGAGGCGACCTCGTCGATTATGTCGATCCGTGGAACGCCTCGGCTTGGGCAAGCGCGCTTCACAGATATTTCGAAAATCCCGAGCTTGTCCGAAGCCGTGCCGAGCGGGTTCGCAGCGAATATCATCCTGTCGATTGGAAGGAGACCGCTTCGACCGTTGTAGATCTGATCGACACTATCCGGGCGCAAAAGATCGACTGTATCGCAATCGAGCCTGGCCACGACATGAAGAGCATGGTCGGCACCTGTTACGGATCGCGTATTGTATCGACTGGCGCGCCTGGCGTTCTCGCGTACGGTCCTTATCGGCCCCTTCCCCCAGGTCGGATTCGAGTCGCGGCAAAGATCGAAACCATTGGTGATGAAGGTGGTGAGCTCAGCTTCAAATTCTCGGCAGATAGAGGAACCCTGGTGTTGGACGAGCAGAGCCGCAAGGTGCCGCCGTCTCGACGGACCAGCACATTCAAATTTGACCTCTTGATCGACGAACCCATTGAGGATTTCGAGGTGGTCATCACCTGTCCTCCGGACCTTCTGGTCGCGCTGAACCAAATAGAAATCCATCTTCTGTAGGACGTTCAATGTCAAAAACCGCAATTATCACCGGAATTACCGGGCAGGACGGCGCGTATCTGGCCGAGCTGCTCCTTTCGAAAGGATACAAGGTTTACGGCACCTATCGCCGCACCAGCTCCGTCAACTTCTGGCGGATCGAGGAGCTCGGCATCCAGGACAATCCCGAGCTCCATCTCGTCGAATATGACCTGACCGACCTTTCGGCTTCGATCCGCCTGCTTCAGCAGACCGGCGCCAAGGAGGTGTACAACCTCGCGGCGCAAAGCTTCGTCGGAGTCTCTTTCGAACAGCCGGTCACGACCGCCCAGATTACCGGGATCGGACCGCTTAACTTGCTGGAGGCCATCCGCATCGTCGATCCCGCTATCCGCTTCTACCAGGCGAGCACGTCGGAGATGTTCGGCAAGGTCCAGGCCGTGCCGCAGACCGAAACCACGCCCTTCTATCCGCGCAGCCCCTATGGCGTGGCGAAGCTCTACGCGCACTGGATGACGATCAATTACCGCGAGAGCTACGGCATGTTCGGCTCAAGCGGCATCCTCTTCAACCACGAGAGCCCGCTTCGGGGCCGCGAGTTCGTGACCCGCAAGATCACGGACAGCGTCGCCAAGATCAAACTCGGAACGCTCGACTGCGTGAAGCTTGGCAACCTCGACGCGAAGCGCGACTGGGGCTTCGCCAAGGAATATGTCGAGGGCATGTGGCGCATGCTGCAGGCGGACGAGCCGGATACGTTCGTCCTCGCGACGAACCGCACCGAAACCGTCCGCGACTTCGTCCGGATGGCCTTCAGGGCCGCGGACATCGAGGTCGAGTTCAGCGGCAAGGATGAGCAGGAAACCGCCGTCGATATGGCGACCGGCAAGACGGTGATGCAGGTGGATCCGCGCTTCTATCGGCCCGCCGAGGTCGATCTGCTTATCGGCGACGCGGCGAAGGCTGACGAAAAGCTCGGTTGGAAGCCGCAGACGTCACTCGAGGAACTGTGCCGGATGATGGTCGAGGCGGACCTGCGCCGCAACGAGACGGGTTTCAGCTTCTGAGATGACCCGAACGCTCGTCACGGGCGCGGCGGGCTTCACCGGCCGTTACGTTGTCGCCGCCTTGGCTGATCTCGGCCACGAGGTTCATGGGATCGTCCATGCGCCTGACGAACCCCTGCCCGGCGTCGCGCAGCTGCATGAAGCGGACATCGCCGACCTCCCGGCGGTGAGCCGGATCGTGGACTCAGTGCAGCCGAACCATGTCGTCCACCTCGCCGCCATTGCGTTCGTCGCGCACGATGACGTGGAGCAGATCTACCGCACCAATGTCGTCGGCACCCGGCAGCTGCTGGAAGCCCTCACGCAAGCATCGCAGGTGCCCAGCTCCGTGCTTCTGGTCAGCAGCGCGAACATTTACGGCAATGCCCGTGGAGGCCAGCTCGATGAGACAACTCCCGCCGCCCCCGCCAACGATTACGCCGTCAGCAAGGCCGCGGCCGAGCACGTCGCCAGAATCTATTCAGCCCGACTCCCGATCATCGTCACCCGGCCGTTCAACTACACTGGCCGGGGCCAGTCCGAGAGCTTCCTGCTCCCCAAGATCGTGGCCCACGCACGGAATCGCGCACCGGTCATCGAGCTCGGCAATTTGGACGTGGCCCGCGACTTCTCCGACGTCCGGACTGTGGCGGACACTTATGTGCGATTGCTGTCCAGCCGAGGGGCCATCGGCGAAACTTTCAACGTCTGCTCGGGTCGCGCCGTGTCGCTTCACCAGGTGATGAAACTCGTTTGGACCCTTTCGGGTCACGAGCCGGAAATTCGGATCAATCCTGCTCTTGTGCGGGAGAACGAAGTCTCGACTCTGTGGGGGTCGCCGGCGAAGCTCGAAAGCGTCATCGGTCCGCTGAAGCATATCTCGATCGAGGAAACGCTGCGCTGGATGCTCGAAGGCTAGGACGCACATGCGCGTAAGCTTGTGCGTCGATGCGCTTTCAGCCGAGCCGGGCGGCATCGGCCGGTACACGTGGGAATTGTGCAAGGGTCTCCCTAACCGCGAGGAGATCAGTGAATTACACTATTTCGCACGCGGGCGGTCCATCAACGATCCGGCGCTGCTTTTCAGGGATGCCGAGCTACCACGCCGGGGCCGGTTCCCGCGCATGCTTGACCGCTGGAAGACGAGGCGCATCCTGGCCTCAACTCTCGTTCATGGACCGAACTATTTCCTCCCCGACGCGGCCGAGCTGGGAGTGATCACGGTCCATGACCTGTCAGTTTTCCATTTCCCCGAGACGCATCCGGCCGATCGCGTCGAGCAGTTCGAGCGGCTGTTCCTGAAGTCTCTCGGCAGAGCGACGCACATCATCACCGACACGGAGACGATCCGGCGCGAGCTGATCGACATGTTCGGCGTTCGACCCGAGACGGTTACAGCGGTACCGCTGGGAGTCTCCGACCGTTTTCGACCCCTGCGCGAGGAAAACGAGGGCTCGGCCATTCTGAGCCGGTACGGACTCGCGAGCGGCCGGTACGGCCTTTGCGTTTCGACATTGGAGCCGAGAAAGAAGATCTCCGAACTGCTCCTTGCCTGGGAGCAGCTGCCGAAGCGCACCAGGGAGCAGTTTCCGCTGGTCCTCGCCGGCGGCACCGGATGGCAAAACGACAGGTTGCTCGCCCACATTGACCGAGCCGCTGGTGAAGGATGGCTCCGCTGCCTGGGCTTCGTCGATGAAGAGGACCTTCCGGCGCTCTATTCCGGAGCGGCGCTGTTCATCTATCCGTCAAGCTACGAGGGCTTCGGCCTCCCGCCGGTCGAGGCGATGGCAAGCGGCGTGCCGGTGATAGTGTCCGACCGGTCCTGCCTGCCGGAAGTCTGCGGAGAAGCCGCTTGCTACGTCGATCCCGACGATATCGCGGCATTCAGCATGGCAATCCGGGAATGTCTCTCGGACGAGAAGTGGAGGACCCGCTCGATCGAGCGTGGCCTCGCTCGAGCCGCCGAGTTCACCTGGAGCCGTTGCATCGACGACACGGTGGCCGTTTATCAGCACGTGACCGGCAAATCCCAGGCTGGCAGCGCGACACTCGGTCCAGCTGCGCCTTGACTGGCTACTGCCCAAGCCTAGGGTTTTTCGGCTCGGTGGAGGACGGAATGGTTGAGCTTACTTCCTCTATCGCGCTGAAGCGCAAGCGTAATTTGGAAGCGTAGAAGTGGCTGGCGCCGAGCGATTGTTTCTCCAGGGAGATATTGAGAGGCCGCTGCGCAAGAACACGCGCGCGCCGCACCCGGTACATCTGTCTTTTCTCCGCATTCC
>CBHTSV010000313.1:0-3646 GCA_966095215.1 uncultured Sphingomonas sp.
GAAGATGAAGCTGGCGATCATCCCCGGCTACGACCTGCTCGTGCCGCAGGGGGAGCTGGTCGGCGGGACGTTCAAGAAGACCCCGCTGTGCAGCCGCCCCGGCCAGACGGGCTGCGTCATGACCTGGACCAGCTTTCGCGAGAAGAACGTGCCGCCGCGCGGCGCGATCTTCGGCATTGCCGACCGGCCCGGCATGACCGTCGGCTGCGTCAATCCGGCGCAGCCCGGATCGAAGGACTGGGTGCCGCTCGACAGCTACTGGTTCGCGCGCTCGACGCTGCCGGTCCCCGGCGGACCGGTCAGCTGGTCGACCGAGGGACCGCCGCCGACGCCATACCTCCGCGCCGAGGGGCTAGTATCCGCCAAGTGCGTCAATGATGGCCCGCGCGGCTATCTGTGGATCCGCACCAACCACAATCCGGGCGACAAGCGCACCGACCGCATCGGCGGGGAGGTCGCGGTCTTCGGCATGTTCCTGCCGGGATGGGGAATGCATCTCGCCGACATGGCGGTCGCGCAGGGCGACCTCATCCGTGAGGTCGGCGAGCTCAGCGTTCCACCCAGAACAGCTGCTCGACGCTGAGCCCCAGCGCCTGCGCGAGCTTGATCGCCAGAGTCGCCGAGGGCGTGAAGACGCCGTTCTCGACCGTGTTTACGGTTTTGCGGGTGACGCCGACCTTCTCCGCGAGCTCGGCCTGCGTGAGGCCGAGCTCGGTGCGTCGTTCCTTCAACCGGTTGGCGAGCCGCTCAGACACCGCGGTGCGCGCGCCGCTCAAGGACGCCCCAGCGGATCAGTGCCGCCGGGATACCGATGGTCAATACGACATGGACTGCGTCCCGAGCGCTCATTTGAACATTGAACAAGGTGAGCGCGTAGACGGCGATAGCCGCCGCCATCGAAAACAAGAAGCCCCAGCGCATGGCTTCGTTGCGGTTCGCGCGGGTGTTTTCGTCGTCGATCAGGTCCCGCACGGCTTTGGGTTCGAGCCAGAAGCCCTTCGTTGCAAGCGCAGCGAGGATGACGATGGACAGGACAAGCCAGGCCGAAACCTTGGCGGCGTAAGCAGAGGTCTGCTCCCGCGAGCCCAAGGTCGACAAAAAGGCGGCTTGCTGAGACAGGAAAATGACGGCGAGCGCAGGCAGCATCCGGGCCCGCCGCTTGCTGAGGTACTCGGCCTTCTCGGCCACGCTCATGGACTTCACTGCGCGCAACTTGACGATCGCGACAATGATCACCCCGGCGGCGACGCCCGCCGCCAAACCCATCAAATATGCGTCCACTTCCCGCTCCTGTGTAACCTCTGCGTTACATGTAACCTTAGCGTTACTTAAGAGTCAAGCGGGGTTGCGGTGGAGAGTCGCCGATGGCTAAGGCCCTCGCCGATGGCCCTGGAGACCCTCGACCAGCCCTATCGCGGCGGCTTCGTCGGAGCGGAGCATCATTTCGCGCTCACCGTCTATTTCGAGGACACGGACACCGCCGGCGTCGTCTATTACGCCAACTATCTGAAGTTCATGGAGCGAGCGCGGTCGGACATGATCCGCGCGGTCGGGGTGGACCAAAACCAAGTCCTGAGAAGCGGCGGCGGAGCCTATTATGTCGCGCATGCCGAAATCCGCTATTTGCGCCCAGCCCGGCTTGGCGACGAGCTGGTGGTGTTGAGCGAGGTCGAGCAGGTCCGCGCCGCCTCGGTGCAGATTCATCAACGAGTCATGCGCTCTGATGAACTGTTGACCGATGCACGCGTGACGGCGGCGTTCCTGGATGCCAATGGCCGTCCGCAGCGGCAGCCGAAAGAATGGGTCGAGAAGTTCAAGGGGATCACGAAACAAGAGTCATGAAGTTCGCGGTCCGCTTCCTTTTCGCATCCCTGCTTTTCACCTCGGCCGCTCATGCACAGGCGCCGATGCCGGTGATCGCTGTGCCGCCGCTCACGACGCCGAGCGATAAGCCAGTCGACAACACGACGACCCTGGGCATCGCCTGGCAGGCGTCGCAGTTGATCGCCCAGGACCTGCGCACCACCGGCGAGATGATGGCGATCGCGCCGGAGCAAAAGGACTATTATTCCTATCCGGAAGTCACCGCGCCGACCTTCTCCAGATGGCGCGCCAAGGGCGCCAAGGCGCTTCTCACCGGCTTCATCCAGGCGCGGTCGGACGGCCGGGTGACGGTCGGCTGCTACGTCTATGACGTCGAGAATGGCCGCGAGCTCGGCCGCATCGGCTTCGTCGCCGATCCGGACGACTGGCGCCGCGCCGCGCACAAATGTTCGGGCCTTGCCTATCAGAGCCTCACCGGCGCGCCCGGCGTATTCGACACGCGCATTGCTTATGTCGCGACGACGGGGCTCGCCGACCAGGTCAACCGGATCGCCGTCATGGACAGCGACGGGCTCAATCACGAATATGTGACGCCCGGCGGCGCGATGGCCCTGACGCCGCGGCTGTCGCCGAAGGGCGGGCGCCTGGCGTACGTCACTTATCTCGGCGGAGTGCCGCACGTGCGCATCGTCGACCTCGAATCCGGCCAGCAGCGGCCGCTCGTCGGCAACGGACTGATGAGCTTTGCGCCGCGTTATTCACCCGACGGCACGCGCATCGTCTTCACCATGGTCAGCGGAAGCAACAGCGACATCTATGTCGTGAACTCGGAAGGCGGGATTCCGCGGCGACTGACGACGTCGCCCGGCGTCGATACCGATCCGAGCTTCTCCCCGGATGGAAACAGGATCGTCTTCGAAAGCGACCGCTCGGGATCGCAGCAGCTCTATGTGATGAATGCCGACGGCACCGGCCAGCGCCGGATCAGCTTCGGCGGCGGCTGGTATGCTTCGCCCGACTGGAGCCCCGACGGACAGAAGATCGCCTTCACGCGGCGCGGTTCGGACGGCCTCAGGATTGGAGTGATGGATGCCGACGGAAGCGAGCAGCACGTGCTGACCACGGGGCCGCGCGACGAAGGACCGACCTGGGCGCCGAGCAGCCGCGAGCTGATCTTCACGCGAACGGACGCGACCGGCAGGAGCGGCATCTACCGGCTGTCGGTGGAGGGCGGTCAGCCCCGCAAGGTGACGATTCCGCAAGAGGGTTCGCAGCCCGACTGGTCAGGAGTGCGCGACTGATGCGGCGGCTTTTCCTCATCTCCGCGGCGGCCGCGCTGATTGCCGCCAGCGCCTCCGCGCAGCTGCCGGGCTTGCGCAGGCGCAACGCTCCCCCGCCGCAACCCTTGCTGGTCGGGATCGATGCCTTGCGCGCGGACTTCCTCGCGAAGACCGGTGCCGACACCATTTTCTTCGGAAACGACAGCGTGATCTTGAGTCCGCCCGCCAAGGCGACCCTCGCCACTCAGGCGCAGTGGTTGCGCCAACATGCCGTGGTGATCCGCATCGAGGGGCATGGAGATTCGAACGACACTCGCGACCACGCCCTCGCCGTCGGCGCCCGTCGCGCGGAGGAAGTCCGGCAGTTTCTCGTATTGATGGGCGTGCCCGCGGCGCAGCTCACCGCCGTCAGCATAGGCAAGGAACGCCCGGGATTGCCCCGGGCGCAAACGATCCTCGTTCGTTAGGCAGCCCGGCGGGTGTAACCGCAGGCGCTGAGCCAGGCCCGCGCCTGGCGCTGGGCTTCGGCAATCTCGCGCGCG
>CBHTSV010000314.1:0-3286 GCA_966095215.1 uncultured Sphingomonas sp.
GATCGTTCGGGGCGAGGCCGCGCACACCGACAAGCACATAGAAGAAGACGGAGATGGCGAGCAGCGCGAGGCCCGCGACGAGCATTCCGGTGACCGCGCCCGCCCGGAAGGCGAGCGTGAGGCCGCTCTGCAGGCTCGAGCGCGCAGCTTCGGCCGTGCGGACGTTGGCGCGGACCGAGATGTTCATGCCGGTATAGCCGGCCGCGCCCGAGAGCAGCGCGCCGAGCGCGAAGCCGATCGCCTGGAGCGGCCCGACGAGGAAGAAGATCAGCGCCGCGACGACGACGCCGACGATTCCGATCGTCGTGTACTGCCGGCCGAGATAGGCCTTGGCGCCTTCCTGGATGGCCCCGGCCACTTCGACCATGCGCTGGTTGCCCGCCGGAGCGCGCAGAACCTGGCCGCTGGTGAAGATGCCGTAGAGGAGCGCGAGAACGCCGCAGGCGATCGCGAAGAGTGTCAAAGTCATTGGATTCCCCGTGTTCGCGGCAAACAGAAAAGGCCCGCGCTCGACGCGCAGGCGTGAAAGCAGGCGCTCCTTTAGGAACCCGGGGCGATGCTGGCAACTGGCGAGAATTAGTGAAGAAGTAGCGCGGCGGTTGCCCCGGAGAGGAGCCCGCTAAGGGCGATCAGCCATTGGCGTAGGGACAAGCCCGCGATGTTCATAGCCAAGCTTCTCCGGTACCTCGATCGGAGTGCCGCCGCTGGCCAGCCGAATTGATGGCTTGCCGGCCTGGAGGCTGCCGATGCGCGCAATCGTGGTGCCTGGCGGTAAAGAAAGCCTTGCCGCGTCTATTTCCGGCGGAATCGCGGCCAATAAGGCATAATCGTCGCCGCCCGTCGCAGCGAACAGCGCATCTCCGGACAAGCGCCGGAACTCCTTCGACAAGGGGAGTGTGTCGACGTCGATGAGGGCGCTGCAGCTGCTCGCCTCGGCCATCCGCCGAGCGTCCAGTAGCAGGCCGTCCGAGACGTCCATCATTGCATGGGCATGCGGGGCGAGCGCCCGACCCGCCTCCAGCTGTGGTATCGGCCGTCGATAAATGTCGACGAGCGGCCCGACCGCGGATTTGTCGGCACGTAAGAGACTCAATCCGGCAGCGGCATCGCCGACCGTGCCGACCAGCCACAGGGCATCGCCAGGCTTGCCGCCGTCGCGGGAGGGCGTGTGTTCGCCCGCGCGGCCGATCGCCGTCATGGCCAGCACTCGGCGCGCGCCTTCCGGAAGCGCTATCGTGTCGCCGCCGATCAGCGGCAGCGAATAACTCTCGCATGCGTGCTCGACACCGGTCAGGAAGGCGTCATCCCACTCGGGATCCGCGGATAGCGTCAGCGACAGCAAGGCTCCCGCGGGAGTCGCGCCTTTGCCGGCAAGGTCCGAGAGGTTCACCGCGACCAGCTTCCACCCGACGCTCGCGGGAGGATCGAAAGGCAGGAAGTGGACGCCCTCGGCGATTGCGTCGTGGGTAATGACGAAGCCGTCGAGCAGCGCGGCATCGTCAAGCAGCCCGCGCGCGGCGGGATCGGTCGCGATGCGTCTCAGGCGTGCGATGACTTCGGCTTCGCGCATCACTGCGCCCTCGCCGGTCTCGCCTCCTTCGCGATCGCATCGAGAAGGCCGTTCACGAAGCCGCTTTCGCGCTTGTCGTAGAAAGCGTGCGCGACATCGACATATTCGGAGATGACAGAGCCGACCGGCACGTCGGCCCGTGCGATCAGCTCATAAGCGCCGGCGCGGAGGATGGCGCGCATGGGGCGATCGAGCCGCTCTAGCGTCCAGCCCTCGGCTAGGCGGCCGCTGATCAGCTGGTCGATCTCGCCGCGTCGGGCATCGACGCCGCCGACGATGTCGTCAAAGAAATCGCGCTCTGCGTCATGATAGGTCTCGTCCTCGATGGTCGCTCCGAGCCGATGGTCATGGAATTCCTTGAGCAGGCGCGGCACCGGGGTGTCCTCCATCTCCTGCTGGTACAGCGCCTGCACCGCGGCGAGCCGCGCAGCGCTGCGCGAACGGGAACGAGTCTGGCTCATGAAGCGGTGGCACTAGCCTTCGCGTCGGCTGCAAGGAAGGGCTCGAGTGCTTGTCCCACGTCATCCGGCGCTTCCCACGGCGCGAAATGGCCGGCGTTCGGCAGCCGGACGATTTCTAGGTCCTCCACCAGCTGATCGAGGCCGTCGAGCTGGATCGGCAGCAAGGCCGTGTCCTTCATTCCCCAGACCACCAGCGTCGGGACCTCCACCTTGTGAAAAGCGCGCAGCATCCAGTCAGGCAAAGGCACCGTGACGCCCCGAGGAGGAACGATCATGCGTCCGGCACGGTACCAGTTGAGCATGGCGTTGAATGCGCCGGGCTGCGACCAGTCGGCGATATATTGCTTTTTCTCGGTCTCAGGAACGAGGTCGGGATCGACCTGGTTGGAGAATGTCCGTTCGAAAAACCAGTCATAGCCCTTCGTCTCGACGAGCTTCTCGAAGTCCGGCGTCCGGAACGCATTGATGTATTGCGAGGCTGAGCGCTGGTCCTCGTTCTCGATCAGGCTCTTCTGGAATATCACCGGATGCGGGGCGTTGATAATCGCGAGCTTTTCGAGACGCCGATCGTTGCGCAGCGCGGCGGGCCAGGCGATCGCGCCGCCCCAGTCGTGCCCGACGAGCGAAAAGCTCTCGAGCCCAAGCGCATCGGCCAGCGCGAAGATGTCGTCGATCAGCGTATCGGTCTTGTAGTCGCCGACATCCTGAGGGTGATCCGAGCCGGCGAAGCCGCGCTGGTCGGGCATGATCATTCGCAAACGATCCTGCAGGCGGGGAACCAGCTCGCGCCAGGTGCGGTGCGACTCGGGGAAGCCGTGGAGCAGGATCACGGGTGGCGCATGCGGATCGTCCGCAAGCGCGACGTTGAGCGTCACTCCGGTCCGCAGCGGGACACGCCGTAACTCCGTCACGGATAGCTGACCGTCGTCGGCTTCTCCGGAAGCGGGATGAACTCCTGATCGTCGCCTGGGATCAGAGGAAAGCGCATCGCTTTCCAGTCGTCCTTCGCCTGGTTGATCCGGTCGCGCGAGGAAGAGACGAAGTTCCAGAAGACATATCGCCGCGTCGAAAAGGCCCCGCCGCCCATCAACATCGCGCGCGCCTTGCCGCTGCTCGACAGCCGAGCCGAATGGCCGGGCCGAAGCACGTAAAGCACGAATGGCTCCAGCGGCTGGCCGTCGAGCTCGGCCTCACCGCCGACCAGCATCACGGCGCGCTCGTCGGCTTCGGCGTCGATCGGGATCGAGCCGCCATC
>CBHTSV010000315.1:0-4335 GCA_966095215.1 uncultured Sphingomonas sp.
AGCATCTCGTAGTAGGTGTCGGGCGTGTCCTGGAAGGGTATGCCGCGCTCGCGGATGATGTCGACGCTCTCGTAGATGTTCGAAGTGCCGAGCGCGATGTGCTGGATGCCCTCGCCTTTGTACTCGCGCAGGAACTCCTCGATCTGGCTCTTGTCGTCCTGGCTCTCGTTGAGCGGGATGCGGATCTTGCCGCACGGGCTGGTCATCGCCTTCGAGAAGAGGCCGGTCTGCTTCCCTTCGATGTCGAAGTAGCGGATCTCGCGAAAGTTGAAGAGCCGCTCATAGAAGTCCGCCCAGACGCTCATCCGGCCGCGATTCACATTGTGGGTCAAATGGTCGATGTAGGTGAGCTTCGAATCCGCCTCAGCCATCCGCTGCTGCCAGTCGGGACGGAAGTCGAAGTCGACCTCGTAGATCGAGCCCTTGTTGCCGTACCGGTCGACGAAGAAGAGGCGCGAGCCGCCGATGCCCTCGATCGCCGGGATGTCGAGCTCGCCGGCACCGATCTTCGATTCGACATTGGTCGCGCCGAGCTTGAGCGCCCGCTCGTGCGCGACCTTTGCGTCCTTGACTCGGAAGGCCATCGCGCAGGCGCTCGGGCCATGAGCCTTCGCATATTCCTCGGCGTAGCTGCCGGGCTCGGCGTTGATGATGAAGTTGCAGTCGCCCTGCTTGTGGAGCGTGACGTTCTTGCTCTTGTGCCGGGCGACCTCGGGGAAGCCCATCCTGGTGAAGAGCGAGCGCAGGAGTTCGATGTCGGGCGCGGTATATTCGACGAATTCGAAGCCGTCGGTCCCCATCGGGTTTTCTAGGCCGAGGATGGTCTTCTCCTCGGCGGCTTGCGTCGCCATGGCTTGCTCCTTTGGCGCCCAACTGCGCTTGCGAATGCGGCATTTCAAGGCTGCGCTTACACTTCCGTCATTGCGAGGAGCGAAGCGACGCGGCAATCCAGCTGGATTGCTTCACTCCGCTCGCAATGACGAGGACGTGACAATGGATGTTCCTGACGGCTGGACACTCGACGAGGATCGCAAGGCGCTACTCCGCACGTTCAAGTTCAAGGATTTCAGCGAAGCCTTCGGTTTCCTGACGCGCGTCGCGATGCATGCGGAGAAGGTCGACCATCACCCTGAGTTCACGAATGTGTGGAATCGGGTCGATTTCCGGCTGACGACGCACGATACGGGCGGAGTGACCGATCGCGACTTGAAGCTCGCCGAAGCGATCAACAAGCTTGTTTGACAAGCTCGTCATTCCGGTCGGCGGCGAGAGCGTCTCGGGCCTGCTGTTGCGTCCGCCGGATGCCCAGGCGCTGTACCTGTTCGCGCATGGCGCCGGCGCCGGGATGACCCACAGAGCCATGGAATCGAACGCGCTAGGGCTGGCAGAGCGTGGAATCGCGACGCTGCGGTACCAGTTCCCTTACATGGAGAAGGGCTCGAAACGGCCCGATCCACCGCGGGTCGCGCATGCTACCGTGCGGGCAGCGGCGGCGAAGGCCGTCGAGCTGGCGCCAGACCTGCCGCTCTTCGCCGGCGGACGCTCGTTCGGCGGGCGCATGACCTCGCAGGCCCAGGCGGACCAGCCGCTTCCGAGCGTGCGCGGCCTAGCCTTCCTCGGCTTTCCGCTTCATCCCGCGGGCAAGCCGGACATCGAGCGGGCCGAGCATCTGTCGCGGGTGCAGGTGCCGATGCTGTTCGTTTCGGGCGAGCGCGATGCGCTGGCGGAGCTCGACCTGCTCAAGGCGGTCGTTGCCGGACTCGGCGAGCGAGCGACGCTGCACCTGGTCAGCCATGCCGACCACAGCTTCATGGTGGCGGCAAAGAGCGGCCGCACGTCGGCCGACGCCGAAGCGGAAGCCCTCGACGCGATGGCCGACTGGATGCTGGCCAGTGTCTGACCATACGGAGGTCTCGCGCGGCTCGACGGTGATCGCGGCCTTCTCGACCATCGTCGAATGGTACGATTTCACCCTCTATCTCTATTTCGCGACAGTCCTGAGCCGCGTGTTCTTCGGCGGCGGCGAGGCGTCGCTGCTGACGACGCTCGGCGGCTTCGCGGTCGCCTATCTGATGCGGCCGCTCGGTGCGATTTCCTTCGGACATATTGGCGACCGCTACGGGCGGCGCACGACCCTGCTGCTCTCGGTCGCGGTGATGAGCGCGGCGATGCTCGCGATGGGCCTGCTGCCGACGCGCGAGCAGATCGGGCCGGCCGCCGGCTGGCTGCTCCTGCTCCTCCGCTGCGTGATGGGGTTTGCGGTCGGCGGCGAATATACCGGCGTGGTTGCCTACCTGCTGGAATGTGCGCGGCCGGAGCGCCGCGGACTGATCACCTCGCTTGCGGCCGCCGCGAGCGAGGTCGGGGCGTTGCTGGCCGTGGGAGTATCCGCGCTGACTGTCAGCGCGATGAGCAGCGCCGATCTCGACAGCTGGGGCTGGCGGATCCCGTTCCTGTTTGGCGCTGGAATCGCGGTGAGCGTCTGGATCGCCCGCGCCTGGATGCACGAATCGCCCGACTTCGAGCGCCAGCGGACCGAAGGCACGGTGCCCGTCAATCCGCTCCAGCACACCATCGCTCACCACCGCGCCGGAGTGGCGCGGGCCTTCGCCATCTCCGCTCTCGGGTCGATCACTTACTATGTCGGAATCACCTATGTGCCTGCATTCCTGACCACCGCGGGCAAGCTGTCCGAGGCGGATTCGCTGTGGCTTTCGACGGGCGCGGCGGTGTTGGTGATTCTCGTCACGCCCTTCATCGGGTCATTGTCCGACCGCCTGGGCCGCAAGCCGGTGCTGCTGGCACTGTGCGCATTGAGCGCGGCGCTACCGGTCACGATGTTCTCGCTGATGTCCCATGGGTCGCACGCCGAAGCGCTTATCGGCGCGGGCATCCTCGCAATGGTCGCAGGAGGGGTGAGCGCGGTGGGGGCCGTGGCGACTGCCGAGCAGTTCCGCGGCGAAGGGCGCCTCAGCGGCCTCGCGCTTGGAGCGACCATGGCGACGGCGATTTTCGGCGGCCTCACGCCTTTCCTCGCGCAGCTGCTGATCGACCGCACCGGCTGGGCCTCCGCACCGGGAGCGATGATCGGCGTCGTCGCGCTTTGCGTCCTCCCCGTGTTCCTGACGATGCGGGAAACAAAGCCGACAGTGGACGTTCAGCCGCCAATAGCTATACAAGGACCGCGATGAACCGCCACGCGATCAACAGCTGGTATTATTATCCCGACGAGGTTGGGATCGGCTGACGCGCGCTTAGTTCAGACGACCAACCTCGACCCGCCCGGCCTCCGCGGCGGGTTTTTTATTGCCTTCGAAAGGACGCCAAATGCTTCAGGAGACGATCACCAAAGACCGACCCAGCCAGCGCTGGGAGGATTATGTCGTCCCCCAGTGCTGGGAATCATTCACGGCGGAAGACCATGCGGTCTGGGACCTGCTCTTCGCGCGGCAGGTGGAACTGCTGGGCACGCGGGTCATCACGCCCTTCCTTGACGGGATCGACCTGCTGAGACTCTCGCATCCCGGCGTTCCGGACGTTGAAGGACTGAACGCGATCCTCGAGCCGCGGACCGGCTGGCGGACCGTCGCGGTTCCGGGACTCGTGCCGGACGACATTTTCTTTGCGATGCTCAGCGAGCGCGTCTTCCCGGTGGGCAATTTCATCCGCACTCGCGAGCAGCTCGATTATCTCGAAGCGCCGGACTGCTTCCATGACATGTTCGGCCACATCCCGATGCTCGCGCATCACGACTATGCCGAGATGACGAGGCACGTCGGGAAGCTTGGGGTGGCCGCAATCGAGGGAGACCAGGGGCACAAGGCGGCGCGGCTCTATTGGCACAGCGTCGAGTTCGGGCTGGCGAAAGAGCAGGGTGAGCTCAAGATCCTGGGCGCCGGTCTCGCCTCGAGCTTTGGTGAAGCGCATTTCAGTCTGGAGAGCGACGAGGTCGAGCGTCTGCCCTTCTCGGTCGAGCGGGCAGTGCATACGCCGTACAAGCACGACGCCTTCCAGCCGCGCTATCTTGTCTCCGAATCGCTCGAGCGAACTATCGAGGACGTGCTGGCGCTGACTCCGGAGCGGTTGCTGGCGCTTTAATCGTCACCCGAGCGAAGGCTGGGGTCCGTGTCAGTCCAGCGACCCTCAATCGGAGACATGGATGCCAGCCTTCGCTGGCATGACGGATTGCGCCTGATATAGCCCCTGCATGGCCGACCAGCCGAGCCAGGGTGAATACAGGAGCGGGCACGACCCGCGGACGCTGCGCGATGCGCTGGGCTGCTTCGCGACCGGAGTGACGGTGGTCACCTGCCTCAATGCCGCAGGGAAGCCGGC
>CBHTSV010000316.1:0-3348 GCA_966095215.1 uncultured Sphingomonas sp.
CTCGATATCGCCGTGGAGCACCTCGAACCAGGCGGAGAAGTCCTCGACGCGCTCAAGGTTCGGCCTGAGCAGCAGCCAGTCCTCCTCGGTGGCGCGTTCGGGAAGACGGTCGGCGACCGCGGAGTAGTCGAGCTTGTGGAGCAGCCGCGCGTTCAGAAGCTCGACATCGTGCGGGTCGAAATGCGCCGGCGCCCGTCCGAAGTCGGCGAAGTCGAAATTTCGCGCGAGCTCGTCGAGGCTGGCCACCGGTTCGACCGGCTGCGACGTTCCGATCCGAGCCAACAGTGAGAGCAGCGCCATAGGCTCGACGCTTTCTTCGCGCAGGTGCTCGGCGCCGTAGGAGCCGAGCCGCTTCGACAGCTTGCCCTCGGCCGCGACCAGCAGCGCCTCATGTGCGAAGGCGGGCGGCTTCGACCCGAGCGCCTCGAACATCTGGATCTGGGTTGCGCTGTTCGACACATGGTCTTCGCCGCGGACGATGTGCGTGATTCCGAGGTCGACGTCGTCGATCACGCTCGGCAGCAGGTAGAGCCAGCTTCCGTCCTCGCGGCGGACGACCGGATCGCTGAGCAGCTTTGGATCGAAGCGCTGCTCCCCGCGGATCAGGTCATTCCAGACGATCGGCTCGTCATGATCGAGCTTAAACCGCCAGTGCGGCACGCGGCCCTTCGGCGCTGGCTCGTTCGGATCTTTTCGTTCGTAAACGGGGGGAAGGCCGCGGCCGAGCAGCACCTTGCGGCGAAGCTCGAGCTCTTCGGGCGTCTCGTAGCAGGCATAGACCCGGCCCGCGCTCCTGAGCCGTTCGAACTCTCGTTCGTAAAGATCGAAGCGCTCCGATTGGCGCACCATCCAGTCGGGCCTCAGGCCCAGCCAGTCGAGATCGTCGCGGATCGCAGCATCGAACTCCGCCGTCGACCGCTCGCGGTCGGTGTCGTCGATGCGCAAGACGAATGACCCGCCGTGCTTCCTCGCGAACAGATAATTGTGCAGCGCCGTTCGGATGTTCCCCACGTGGAGACGACCGGTCGGCGACGGCGCGAAACGAGTCACGACGCTCATCGCGGAAGCTTCACCTTCGGGCCCGTGTGGAAGAAGTTGCTGATCGGGTACCGGCGGTCCCGGCCGAAGTTGCGGTTGCCGATCTTCACCCCCGGCGGCGCCTGTCGGCGCTTGTATTCGGCCTTGAGCAGCATGGTCTCGATGTTGGCGACGAGCGCCTCATCCTCGCCCGTCGCATTCGCGACCTCCTTCACGGACATTTCCTTGTCGACGAGGCCTTCGAGGACGCGGTCGAGCGCCGAATAAGGCGGCAGACTGTCCTCGTCCTTCTGGCCGGGACGAAGTTCCGCCGTCGGCGGCTTTGTGATCACGCGCTCCGGCATCACCGGGCCGTCGGGCCCCAGCGCGCCCTCCGGCTTGTGCGCGTTCCTCCAGCGCGAAAGCGCGAAAACAGTGGTCTTGTAGGCGTCCTTCAGCACCGAATAGCCGCCGGCCATGTCGCCGTAGAGGGTGGCGTAGCCGACGCTCATCTCGCTCTTGTTGCCGGTCGTGAGCAGCATCTGCCCCTGCGCGTTGGAGAGCGCCATCAGCGTCACCATTCGAAGCCGCGCCTGGATGTTCTCGGCGGCAAGCCCGGTGAGCTGGGGCAGCATGCCGTCGAGGGCCTCCACGCCCGGGGCGATCGAGATGACGTCATGGCGGCAGCCAAGCAGGCGGGCACATTCCTTCGCGTCCTCCAGGCTCTCGTCGCTCGTATATTTGGACGGGAGCATCACGCCCCAGACCTTGTCCGGCCCGAGGGCATCCACCGCCACGGCTGCAGAGAGGGCGCTGTCGATCCCGCCCGACAGGCCGAGGATCACGCCCGGGAAGCCGTTGCGGCCGACATAGTCGCGCAACGCGACAATCATCGCGCGATAGACGTCGGCGGGGAACGCATCGAGCTCGTGCTCGCACTGCGTCTCGCAGCGCCAGCCGTCGGAAGTCCTCGCCCAATCGGTGATCAGCAGCGTCTCGTCCCAGTCAGGCATCTGCGCCACCAGCTCGCCGTCCGGGTGCATGATGAAGGAGGAGCCGTCAAACGCCAGCTCGTCCTGCCCGCCGACGCGATTGAGATAAGCGAGCGGGAGCTGGGTCTCGAGCACCCGCGCGCGGACGAGGCGCTGGCGCAGCTCGTCCTTGTCGAGCTCGTAGGGGCTGCCGTTGGGCACGAGCAGCATCTCGGCGCCGGCCTCGGCGAGATGCGAGCAGACTTCCTCGAGCCAGATGTCTTCGCAGATCGGTACTCCGATCTTCACGCCCCTGAACTCGATCGGCTCAGGCAGCGGACCCGGCGCGAAGGTCCTCTTCTCATCGAAAGTGCCGTAATTGGGAAGCTCGCGCTTCAGCGTGCGGCCGATCACCTTGCCGCCGTCGGCGAGCACCATCGCGTTATAGTTGAGGCCGCCCTCGTGGATGATCGTGCCGATCAGCATCGCGGGCCCAGGTTCGGTAGTGGCTGCGACGAGCTCGTCGGTGCACTCGTGGGTCCGCCGGACGAACTCCGGTTTCAGCACGAGGTCTTCCGCCGGATAGCCGGTCACCTGCAGCTCCGGGCACAGCAGCAGGTCCGCGTCGCTGGCCTTGCGGCGCACGTCGAGCATGGCTTTGGCATTGCCGGCAAGGTCGCCCACGCGCTGGTTCATCTGGGCGAAGGCGATCTTCAGGCGGTCTGCCATATTTCCCCTTACCGTTCGGGCTGAGCTTGTCGAAGCCCTGTCCGTCTCCGGCTTCAAGAAAGGGCAGTCCCTCGACAGGCTCGGGACGAACGGGTGTTTACGGGATGCGAGCGCCACCGCTAGAGGCGAATCGGCTCAGGGGAACGCGCTCATGAAATTGCTTGCCGGGAACAGCAACCTTCCGCTGGCCCGTTCGATATCGGACTATCTCGAGATGCCGCTGACCGACGCCAGCGTGCGGCGCTTCGCGGACGAAGAGATTTTCGTCGAAGTGAACGAGAACGTCCGCGGCGAGGACGTGTTCGTCCTCCAGTCGACGAGCTATCCGGCGAACGACAACCTCATGGAGCTGCTGATCTGCATCGACGCGCTCAGGCGCGCGTCGGCGAAGCGGATCACTGCGGTCGTTCCCTATTTCGGCTATGCCCGGCAGGACCGTAAGCCGGGCCCGCGCACTCCGATCTCGGCCAAGCTCGTCGCCAACCTGATCACGACGGCCGGCGCGAACCGCGTCCTGTCGATCGACCTGCACGCGGGGCAGATCCAGGGTTTCTTCGATATCACCACGTATAACCTCTTCGCCTCGCCCGTCATAGCGACCGACATCCGCGCGCGGTTCGGCAACCGCGAG
>CBHTSV010000317.1:0-13321 GCA_966095215.1 uncultured Sphingomonas sp.
GAAACCAAGGCCTGAGCATGAGCAACGGCGGCGAGCGTAAGATCGCGCTCGCCGCGGTCGCCGGGGCTCACGGCGTAAGGGGTGAGCTCCGCCTGAAATTGTTCAGCGACAGCGTCGAAAGCCTGTCGCGCCATGACAAACTTTACGTGGGAGGCGTCGAAAGGCGCCTCCTTTCGATTCGCGACGCGGGCAAGAACGCGGTCGCGCGGTTCGAGGGCATTTCCGACCGCTCCGCTGCCGAGACGCTGCGCGGGTCGCTGGTCGAAATCGACCGCTCCGCGCTGCCGCCGCTCGAAGAAGGCGAATATTATCACGCGGACCTGATCGGCTTGCCGGCGACCGATTGTGACGGGACGGCGATCGGGACCGTCGCCGCGGTCGAGAATTATGGTGCCGGTGACCTGCTGGAAATTGCGTTGGAGGGCGGCAGGACCTCGCTAATCCCGTTCAGGCCGGGAATCGCCGACCTGGACAAGGGCAAGATCATCCTCGATCCGGAGTTTCTGGCCTAAACGTCACTCCGGACTTGATCCGGGGTCTGCCTGCCTTTCAGCCTCGCAGGAAAAGGCGGATCCCGGCTCAAGGCCGGGATGACAGGTCTTCAATTTCCGTATCCGCCTCGCGCCATAATGGCCGCTGCGCTCCCAGATCATTGCGGATCGTGGTTGCAGCCACTCCGCCTTGTCCCATCGCATGGCTGATCTGGTCCAGGCCGATGACCACGTCGCCCGCGGCGTACAGGCCGGGCACGCTCGTGCGCATGTGGCTGTCGACCCGAATGCAATCGGTGGCCGCGAGCTCCGCGCCGAGTTGCTCAGCCAGCTGGCAATGCACGTCGGAGCCGAGCGCCGGATAGACGCTGTCGAACGTGTAAGTTCCTTCCGCCGTCTCGACGACGATGAACTGGTTCGAGATGGCGACCGCCTGTGCCGGACCGTCGACGCAATCCACGCCCGCGCGACCGAGCTGTTCGTAATCGTCTCGTTTCAACCGCAGCGCCTTGTCGGGCGCGATCAGGGTCAGGTCGGCGGTATAGCTGCGCAGGAACAAGGCCTCTGCGACGCCGTGGCTGTCGCTTCCGATCACTCCCACTTTCTTGTCGGTGACCTCATAGCCATCGCAGATCGGACAATAGCGGACGAGGCCGCGCGACAGCGCCTCGTCGTGAAGCTTTTCGTCCATAGGTGGGCGGCGGTTGGTGACGCCCGTTGCGAGAAGGACGGTGGGCGCACTTCGGCAGCCCGAGCCCCAGGTAGCGGTGAAGAGGCCCATCTGCTCATCGCGGTCCAGCTTGGTCACGAACTCGGCTTCGAATTTCGCGCCATATTTGCACGCCTGGTCGCGCATTCGCCGGAGCAGCTCCTTGCCTTCGATGCCATCAGGGAAGCCGGAGACGTTGTGCGTGCACGGGATCCAGGAGGCGCGGCTCTTGCCGCCATCGACGATGAGGATGTCGAGGTGGAAGCGCGCGAGGTAGATGGCCGCGGTCAGGCCGGCGGGGCCGCCGCCGACGATCAGGCAGTCGAGGATCGGTTCGTCCATCCGCTGCCAATGGATTGCCGCAGTGGCGGTTCCCGACTAGCGCCGCGGCCATGACCTGGACCTTGGTGCTGCTCGGTTTCGCTTTGGCCGTGTTGATGGGCGCGGGCCTCGCGTCGTTATTCGCGACCGTGCGGCCGGATTGGGCCGCTCGCCGTCGACTGCTGACAGCCGCGTTGGTCCTCCCGGCCGTTACGGCTGTCGCGACGCTGCTCGGGATTCTCTTCATCGCGACCGCTGAGCACGGGCAGAGCAAGAATATGGAGGACTTGGCGATTGCCGCAGTGGCGACGATCGGAGGCGGCTTCACCGCAATGGGGCTGATTGGCGGGTTGATCGGCGCAGGCCTCGCGGGGCGACGGCGCCGCCCATGACCTTTCGTGCCACCGTCCTCACGCTCTATCCGGACATGTTCCCAGGGCCGCTCGGCTCGAGCCTCGCGGGGCGGGCGCTGGAAGACGGGATCTGGAGCCTAGAGGCAACCAACATCCGTGACTTCGCGACGGACAAGCACCGGAGCGTGGACGACACGCCCGCCGGTGGCGGGGCAGGGATGGTGCTGAGAGCCGACGTACTAGCTGCCGCTCTCGACAGCGTTGCGGATGGTCGGCCGATGCTTGCGCTGACGCCACGCGGCACTCCGCTCAGCCAGGCTCGCGTTCGCGAGCTTGCGGGCGGCGACGGCGTCATCCTCCTCTGCGGCCGTTTCGAGGGTTTCGACGAGCGAATCTTTGAAGCGCGACCCCTCGAACCCGTCTCCATCGGCGACTATGTGCTCTCCGGCGGAGAGCTCGGCGCGATGGTGATCCTCGATGCTTGCGTAAGGCTTCTCACCGGGGTAATGGGCGCGGCCTCCAGCGGAGAGGAGGAAAGCTTCGAGACGGGGCTTGTCGAATATCCGCACTATACCCGACCTGTAGAGTGGGAAGGGCGCACGATCCCCGAAGTGCTGCGATCGGGGGATCATGCGAAGATCGCTGCGTGGCGACGCGAACGGGCGATCGAAGATACACGGCTACGGCGGCCGGACCTGATCGAGCGCCACGGGGGCGCATCGCAGGCACCGCCCTCTGGCGCGCAGCGGGACAGTGAAGAGAAGAAAAAATGAACCTCATTGAGACTCTCGAGCGCGAAGCCATCGACGCTCTGACCAAGGACAAGCCCGTTCCCGAATTCCGCCCCGGCGATACGCTGCGCGTCGGCGTCAAGGTGATCGAGGGCGACCGCACTCGCGTGCAGGCCTTCGAGGGCGTGTGCATCGCCCGCTCCAACAAGGGCGTCGGCTCCAGCTTCACCGTGCGCAAGATTTCGTTCGGCGAGGGCGTCGAGCGCGTCGTGCCGCTCTATTCGCCTATCATCGACAATATCGAGGTCGTGCGCCGCGGCGACGTGCGCCGCGCCAAGCTCTACTACCTCCGCGGACGGACCGGTAAGGCGGCGCGCATCGCCGAGCGCCGGACGATCCAGCGCGACGTTCCGGGCGGGCAGGGCGCCGAGACGGAAGCGACGCGCGCCGGGAACGCGCCGGAAGCCTAAAGCTTCAGCATAGCTTGCAGGCAGGAGCGCAGCCGCTACCAACGGCGGCATGCGTTTCCTTGCCTTGGCGGTTGTGCCGCTGTTCCTCGCCTCCTGCGCACCCCAGAAGCCGACTGCTCCGACCAAGCAACTGACGATCGATCGCATCTTCGCAAGCCCGGACCTGTCCGGCCCGACGCCGAGGCAGCTCAAACTGTCGCCAGATGGGCGCTACGCGACGCTGCTGAAGTCGCGCGACACGGACCGCGAGCGATTCGACCTGTGGGCGATGGACACTTCGACCGGCCAGATGCGCATGTTGGTCAACTCTACAAAGATCGGCGGCGGCGAGATCTCCGAGGCCGAGAAGATGCGCCGCGAACGCGCGCGGGTCGGCGGCACCAAGGGCATCGTGGAGTATGAGTGGGCGCCGGACGGCAAGAGCATCCTCGTTCCAGTCGATGGCGATCTCTACCTGGCGGACGTGGCGAGCGGTTCGATCCGCCGGCTGACGAATTCGCCCCAGACGGAGATCGACGCGCATGTTTCCGAAGGCGGACGATACGCCAGCTTCGTTCGCGACCAGAACCTCCATGCCATCGACCTCAGCACGGGCGCCGAGCGGCCGCTGACGACCGAGGGGAAGGACACGGTCACCTGCGGGACAGCGGAATTCGTCGCACAAGAGGAGATGGACCGGCGCACGGGCACCTGGTGGGCTCCCGGCGACGGCCGTGTCGCGATCGAATGCTACGACGAAGCGAAAGTCGCGGTGGTGACGCGGGCGGCGATCGGGGCGAACGGGACCAAGACCTTCGACCAGCGCTACCCGGCGGCGGGCACTCCGAATGTGATGGTGACGCTATGGCTGAAGGACCCGAACGGCGGCCGTTCGGTGAAGGTGGACCTCGGGGCGAATCCGGACATCTATCTGGCGCGCGTGGACTGGGCAAAGGACGGGCGGACGCTCTACGTTCAGCGCCAGAGCCGCGACCAGAAACGGCTCGACATGCTCGCTATCGATCCGTCGACCGGCGCCAGCCGCATTCTGTTCAGCGAGACCTCGAAGACGTGGATCGACCTGACAGAGGATTTCCGTCCGCTCAGGGATGGCAGCCTGATCTGGGGCTCGGATCGTAGCGGATTCACGCATCTCTACAGGTGGGTGGACGGTCGGTGGACCCAACTGACGCACGGCGACTGGACCGTCGCCAAGCTCGTCGGCGTCGATGAGGCGCGCCACCGGCTGTTCTTCACGGGCAACAAGGATGGCGTGCTCGAGCAGCACGTCTACGCGGTCGACTACCTGCGGCCAGGCGAGCCGCAACGGCTGACGGAAGCCGGCTATTGGAACGATGCGGTGATGGACAAGGCGGGCACGCACCTGCTCGTCACGCGCTCATCGCCCGACCAGCCGCCACAGGTCTATCTCGCCAGCAGTACCGGGAAGCGGGTGGCGTGGGTCGAGGAGAACAAGCTCGACGCGAAGCACCCCTATGCGCCGTATCTCGCGGCCAAGCAGCCGGTGAAGTTCGGCACACTCAAGGCCGCCGACGGAAGCACGCTCTTCTGGGAGATGATCACTCCGCCGCTGGAGCGAGGGAAGAAGTACCCAGTTTTCTTCGAACATTACGGTGGTCCGACGGCGCAGCAGGTGAGGCGGGCCTGGATGAACCCGATGGCGCAATATTGGGTGAGTAGGGGCTGGATTTATTTCCAGGTCGACAACCGCGGCTCGGCCAATCGGGGCCGGGCGTTCGGCGACCAGCTATATCATGCGATGGGATCGGTCGAGGTCGCGGATCAGGCCGCCGCCGCGCGCTGGCTGCAGAAGCAGAGCTATGTCGATCCCGACAAGATCGCGATCTCGGGTTGGTCATACGGCGGGTACATGACGCTGAAGATGCTCGAGCAGGCGTCCCCGGGCCTCTATGCGGCAGGGATCGTGGGTGCTCCAGTGACGAAATGGGAGATGTACGACAGCCACTACACCGAACGTTATCTCGGCAACCCGGCGCTCGATCCGGAGCCTTACCGGACCTCCGACGCAATCGACGGCGCGGTGAAGATCAAGGAGCCCATCCTGATCCTCCACGGCATGAGCGACGACAATGTCGTCTTCGAGAATTCATCGATGCTGGTCGACCGGCTGCAGGAGGCCGACCGGCCGTTCGACATGATGCTCTACGTCGGCCAGACCCACCGCATCGCCGGCGGCGGCCGCCAGGCGCACGTGCAGAAGACGATCGAGCAGTTCCTCGACGAAAAGGTGCTTCGCCGCCCCGCGGGTTAGTTGCGGCAGCGGTCCGGAATCGCCTCCCGGTCGATGAGTCGCGTGTAGAGGTGCCACGTCGCATAGCCGAGCCATGGCAGGACGAAGGCGAGCCCGACGAAGAGCGGGATCGAGCCGAGCACCAGCAGGCCCAGCACCGTGAGTCCCCAGCGAAACATCTCCGGCTTGTTGGCGTGCGCGGCACGCCAGGAGGCTGATACCGCTTCGGACGCGGTCAGGTTGCAATCGACGAGCATCGGCAGGGACGCAACGCTGAGCGCCAGGATGACCCAGGCGAAGACTGCGCCGACGGCGACGCCGGAGATGATGAGCGCCCAGCCGCGCGGCGTCGTGAACACCTCCGCCACGAAACCGGTGAAGGACGTCGGCGTCGCCCAACCGAACAGCGCGAGATAGAGCAGGCCGGCGGCAATCAGCCAGACCACGAAGATCGCCAGCATCAGTCCGGCGACCATGCCCATGTCGTCGACCGAAGGGCGCTTGCGGAGGTCGAGGAAGTTCCACCAGTGAACCTCTTCACCCCGCTCGCGGCGGCGGGCCAGCTCATAGAAGCCGACTGCGGTTGCAGGGCCGAACAAAGCGACGCCTGCGACGACCGGGAAGAAGAAGGGCATTAGCGGCCCGTTGGTGGTCATCACCACGGCGGCGAGGCCGAGGATCGTGTAGATAAGTCCGGCGAAAACCAGGTCGCCGCGCATCGCCTGAAAATCGTTTAGGCCCTGCCGAAGCGATATTCGGAGGTCCTCGCCAGTGATCTTGCGGACGGGGATAGCAGCACGCCTGGAAGCACGAACGCTCGCGGACTTAGTCGCCATGACACCTCCTCTTCGTCTCGGTGTCGTCCGACGCTACGGCGCCGGGCGCCATCACTCACAGCTATAACAGAACGAGATCGAGTCGTCAGAGTTTCACGCGCGTCAAGACGACCGTTTGGTCCGGTGCATATTGCGGCCGGGCGAATCTTGGCCGTGCAGCAAGCAGTGACTGCGCGCTTTGCGGCAGCCCGAAACGCGCCCCGACCGCGATGAATTTGATAGGCTTCTCGGCGTCCGTGACGATCTGAAGCGTCGTTCCGTCGCAGCTCCGGCCGGAGCAGGAGACGGAATATTGGCCCTCGTCCGCAGCGGAATCTATCGGCCGTATGAAGCCCGCCATCCCCGCAGCGCGGATTTGAGCGTCCTGCGGAGCGACGAGCGATATGCGCTCACCGCCATTGGAACGAAGGCGCAGAGTAATTGTCCGTTGCCGACCGTTGCGGACGATGGACAGGAGCTCGATCGCAGGAGCTTTGATGTCCGCATCAACGGCAGCATCGGCAAGCCAGCGCTTGGTTTCCGAGTAGGGCAGTTTCGCCCAGTGCCATTGGTGCGCTTTGCGGTAGGTTGCGGGCAGAGCCGCATGGCCGTTGCGGATAGACCAGAGTGCCTTTCCGCTCTGCACGTCGCTCACGTGCTCGATGACGAACATCTGCTGGCGGTCTGCGGAGTAAGCAGGGGCAGCAGCGACCGCAGCCCAGCCGATGAGTGCGAGGGTTCCGGAGACGATAGCCGCACCGCGCAGTTGCGCTGCGTCGATCAGCGGCTTGGCCTCGATCAGGACGGGCAGGATCAGGAGCGTTCCGAGCGGAGCGAAGGCCCACATGGGCCCGGAATTGAGTAGCTCCTCGAGCAGGCCGAGCATCGCGCCCCAGGTTAGATAAAGGAACAGGATCGCCACGGCGGAACCAACGGCTTCGGCGGGCTTCCACCATCGCCGCATAAGCATCCCGATCAGGGCTAGCAGCGGCGGGAACAGGAAAAAGATGATCCCGCCGGGAGCGATCAGGCCAATGACTCCGCCCAGGAGCAGATAGACGAACCAGAAGGCGGGGCGGAGCTGCCATACTTCGACGCGGCGTCCAACGATCGCCAGCACGATCGCTGCCGCGAGAATGACGGATGCGTAGGTCGCCAGATGCGTCCAGGTCGGATGCGCTCTCCAGAACATGCCGGAGCGCGCGACCCCAATCACAGCGAGCGCCAGGCAGGCGAGCGCGGCCGAGCTGACAATGGTGGCGACGGTCACCGCCGCTCCGCGCGCCAGTCCGCCACGCCGCAGTGAGATGATCAGGAGGCCGATCAGAAGCCCGATCAGCAAGCTCGCGCCAACGACGAGCGGCAAAGTGATGAGCGCCTGGCCTGCAACGTCCATGAAGATGCGATCGCCGCTGGGCCCAGGCGGTCCATTCGCCAGCCTCTCGGCCAGCGCGAGCGTCTGGTCGCCCATGTGCTGAAGCGTCGCCGGATCGAGCGCGGCAATATCGTCGCCGGGCGAGTGGTAGCGGGTCTCGTTGCCGATCGGGGCGAGATTGAGAGTCAGCCAGCCGCGTTCCGAGAAGCTGTTCACGTCCGTGTAGTTGGGCATCAGCCGGTAGACGTCGGTCGAGAGCGAGTTGGCGGTCGGATGCGCGACAGCAGCCTTGAAGATCGCGACCGGCGCGCCGTTCGGGCGGCTTGTCTCGAACATGTTGACCGGGCCGCGAACCCCCCGCGCCTCGAGATTGATCAGGCTGTCGACGTTGCGGCTCAGCGGGTCGGATAGGAAAGCACGGGCGCCGACAAGCCCGAGCTCCTCGCCCTCGTTGAAGAGCAAGATAATCGGGCGCTTGAGCGGACGGTCCCTGAGGATCGACGCGACCTCGAGCAAGGTGGCGACGCCGGCCCCGTCGTCAGCAGCGGCCGGGCCGACCGGAGTGCTGTCGTAATGGGCATTGAGCAGCAGCGCCTTGCCGGCCGGCGGGCCCATCACCGCAATGACGTTGCGAACTCGGGCGCACGAGACGCCACGCTGCTTGTACAACTGATTGCAGGCGAGCTGGTCGCGGACGATCGGCTTCAGGCCCATCTGCTGCAGCAGGCTCAGGAGACGGGCGCGAACCCGATCGTCGGCGTCGCTGTCGCTCGGGTGCGGCCGCTGGTCGCCGAGAATGAAGGCGAGACGCCCTTTCGCTCTGTTCGCGTCGAATTCGCCTGGCGCGTTGTGCTCGCGAAGCGGAGGCGGTTGGACCAGCAGGGACTTGGCGGCCATCGCCCCGATCAGCGCCAGCACAACGAGAGTCAGCAAGACGATCGGTCGGCGCATTGCTCCCCCCTTGGACCGCGCGAGGGCGAGAGCCATATCGCTTTCGCCGCGCGCTTGCGATAGGCGCTGCGCAGCCAAATCGGAGACGAACAGATGGGTTATCGGGTCGCGGTTGTCGGGGCGACGGGGAATGTCGGGCGCGAGATGCTGAACATCCTCGCCGAGCGGCAATTTCCGCTCGACGAAGTGGCGGCGGTGGCGTCCGCGCGCTCGACAGGCGACGTCATCGACTTCGGCGACAGTGGCGAGGAGTTGCGGGTCAAGAACCTCGAGCATTTCGACTTCGCTGGCTGGGACATCGCCCTGTTCGCCGCCGGTTCGGCGGTTTCGAAAATCTACGCGCCCAAGGCCGCCGAGTCCGGCTGCACGGTGATCGACAACAGTTCACTCTATCGAATGGACCCGGACGTGCCGCTGATCGTACCCGAGGTGAACAGCGACGCGATCGCCGGCTATCGTAAGAAGAACATCATCGCCAACCCGAACTGCTCGACGGCGCAGCTGGTGGTGGCGCTGAAGCCGCTCCACGACGCCGCGAAGATCAAGCGGGTCGTGGTCGCGACCTACCAGTCGGTATCAGGCTCCGGCAAAGCCGGCATGGACGAGCTGTTCGAGCAATCACGGAACATCTTCGTCGGCGATCCGACAGAGCCGGAATTCTATCCCAAGCAAATCGCGTTCAACGTGATCCCACACGCCGGCGACTTCCTCGAGGACGGGTCGACCACGGAAGAGTGGAAGATGGTCGTTGAGACCAAGAAAATCCTCGACCCGGCGATCAAGCTGACCGCCACCTGCGTCCGCGTGCCCGTATTCGTCAGCCATTCCGAAGCGGTGAACATTGAGTTCGAGAACGAGATCTCCGCCGACCAGGCCCGCGAGATCCTGCGCGAGGCGCCAGGCGTGATGGTCGTCGATAAGCGCGAGCCCGGCGGTTACGTCACGCCGGTCGAGGCGGTCGGCGAATATGCGACCTATGTCAGCCGGATTCGCGAGGATCCAACGGTCGAGAACGGCCTCAGCCTCTGGATCGTCAGCGACAACCTGCGCAAGGGCGCGGCGCTCAATGCCGTGCAGATCGCCGAGCTGCTCGGCAGGAAGCACCTTCAGAAGGCGGCTTGAGTCTTACGGCTTCTCGCCCCAGATCCGCAGCAGGTTCGATTGGACGAGCTGAAGGCGGCTGAAATTCTCCTGGCTCATTTTCAATCCTTCCAGCGCTGCCACCTCGTTTAGGTCGAACAACAGGTTGCGCTGGAATGTATTCGGCACGCGGCTCTGGATGAAGGTGATCGCGACGAGGCGCTCGCCTTTGGTGACGGGGATGACCTGGTGAAGGCTGTCGGACGGGTAGATAATCGCCTGGCCCGGCTCCAGCTTGAACTTGAGGTCCGCGTCGCCGAGCCGGATCTGCAGCTCGCCTCCGTCATAATGCTTCGGCTCGTTGAGGAAGACGGTGCAGCTGAGGTCGCTGCGGATCGTGCCGCCGGGTAGCTGGATGTAGGCGGCATCCGCATGGGCGCCATACTTCATGCCCGGCTTGTACCGGGTGATGAGCGGCGGGGCGATGAGCGCCGGGAAGGCGAACTCGCGGAACTCCTCGCTTCGTCCGAACGCATTGAGCAGCAGCTGGGAGCTCTTCTGATAAGCTTGCGGATCGTGGAGCTGTTCGTTGACCTTGGTCAGGTTGTGCGGGTTGGTGATCCGGCCGTCCACGAACGGGGCCTGCGCCGCGATCTTCCGGCACTCGGCGATTTCCGCGTCGGTCAAAAGCTTAAGGATTCGATACATTTAGGCCTCCGCACGAGCGATGGCCCGCGCCAATAAAGGCGACTTTTCGGCTGCGCGGCGCAGCATGGCAAGGGCGCCGTCGATATTCGGGCGATCGAACATCGTCGCCTCGGCGATGAGGTCGCGCCGGAGGCCCGCGCTATATTCGTAGCCAAGGTCCTTCGAATAGCGCGTCATCAGCGGCCCGCGAGCGATGGCGTGGAGCTGCTCGGCGTCGGTGGCGAACCCGAAAAAGGCTGCTACTTCACCCAGCGCCGCTTCCATCCCGCCGAGCATCTTGTCGAAGTCCGCCCACTCGACATGCCGGTCGGACATTGCATCGGCGGCCGCCTCGAGCGCCGTCATTTCGCAGGCCCAGGCTACAGCCGCCAGATCGGCGGCATTGTGAGCTGGTCCCAGCCCGGACACCCGGCTCGCCAGCCGCTCCGCACGGACCGGGGCGAGCATTCGCAGCTCCTTCACCGAATTCTCGCCGGCAAGGATGCTCCCGATATAATTTGCCGGCGTCGCGTACATGAAGAGCGCGCGTTCGCCCGGCGGGACCAGCTCGGGCGCAATCTCGCTTACGAAGCTCGTCGCTTTGACGCAGGCGACCTCCTCTTCGGCAAAGGTGCGGGACATCAGCCGCGGGACAGGACCGATATAGCCCTCGCGGACGACCGAAGGGCTCATCGCGAGATCCCGCAGCAGGCGCGGCTCACGAATGCCAAGCACGCCGTCGAGTTCGCCAAGCAGGCGCGAAACGAGCGTCGAGCCGACATGGCCAATGTGGAAGATCCACCGCGCGTCGCTGCGCAGCCCGTCGTTGAGGGCCTCCGCCACGTGCGGCCAGGGCACCACCTGCGCATTCACCGGCTGCTGCATTATCCGGTCGTCGAGGAAGCTCGCCGCCCGGTAGCTCTCGCGGTCCATCGTAATGAGCCGCACCATGCCGGCCGAAGGGTCGAGCGCCTGCGCAAGCCAGCGAGCATCGCGGGCGATTTCGTCGGCGGTAGGGGCGCTGGACATAGCGCCCCTTAGCCGCGCATTGGGCCTCCGACCAAGGGAGGTGAGTCATGTCGGAGCAGATGAGTGGCGGCTGTGCCTGCGGGCGGGTGCGCTACACGGCGACAGTCCACGACGACAAAGCCTATCTCTGTCATTGCCGCATGTGCCAGCGAGCGACCGGGTCCGTCTCGATCGCGTTCAAGCATGTGAAGGAGGACGAGATCGACTGGCAGGACGGACCGGACTGGTACGCAAGCTCGCCGATCGCACGCCGGCCCTATTGCCGTGAGTGCGGGACCTCGCTCGGTTTCGCCTTCACGAAGAGCAGCGGCACGATGGACATTACCGTCGCCTCCTTCGACGATCCGTCGCGCTTCAAGCCGACGCACCACTTCGGCGCCGAAAGCATGCATCGCAATTGGCTGAACACGGACGGCCTGCCCGAGACCCGCACGGCGGAGTATCAAAAACTTGTCGACAAATGGATCGACGAGGCCGGCAGCTTTCCCGGGTGAGCGAACCACAGGTCCATCGCTGGACTGCGTCCGACGGAATCGAGCTCGCCTTTCACGAGCTTGGCGATGGCAGGCCGGTCATCCTGCTGCACGGGCTGTTCTCCGACGCGAACATGAACTGGGTCCGGTTCGGCCATGCGGCGAGGATCGCTGCAGTGGGCTTCCGCGTCATCATGCCGGACCTCCGCGCGCACGGCCTCAGCGGGAAGCCGCACGAGCCGGAGCATTATCCGCGGGGCATCCTGGCACGTGACGTTCGTGAGCTGGTCGCGCATCTCGGTCTTGGCGATTTCGATCTCGGCGGTTTTTCGCTCGGGGCGCGAACGACGGTCGAAGCCGTGGGCGAGGGTATGCGGCCGCGGCGGGCAGTTCTCGGCGGGGCAGGCCTCGAAGGGCTGCGCAACTGGAAGCGGCGCAAGAACTTCTTCCTCGAGGCGATCGCGCTGTTCGACAAGGCAGAGCGCGGCGACCCGCACTGGCTGTCGATCCAGTTCATGAAGAGCCAGAAGGTCGACCGCGTCGCGGCCGCCCAGCTTCTCGAGAGCTTCGAGGATGCTTTCATGGATTGGCTGCAGGCCGTCACTATGCCGACGCTCGTCGTCTGTGGCAGCGAGGACCACGACAACGGCTCCGCCGAGGAGCTCGCCAACGTGCTGCCGAATGCGCTGTTCGACGAAGTGCCCGGAACGCACATGAGCTCGGTGACGAAACCGGAGTTCGGCGAAGCGATCGCCAGCTTCCTCGCGCAATAAAAAGGGGCGCCGCCGGGGCGCCCCTTTGGTCTAACGTTTCGATGCAAATTACATGGGCGTTGTCTGGCGCGCCCTGCCGCGGCCGCTCGCGCTTCCGGTGGTTCCGCCACCGCCGCTGCGCGCGCCGAGATTGGCATTGCCGCCGCCGGTTTCGCTCATTCCGCGGCGGGAGCTCGTGCTCCGTCCGCGGCTCGTCGAACGGGTGCCTGTGGGCCGACTGCCGGTCGAGGCCGACGTCGTTAGTCCGGCCGTATCGTCGCCGGTCTCGAACTGACTCGAACCCATGCCTTCGCGCCATTCGCCGATCTGATCGCTGAGGTTGCTGAGCTGGTCGCTGATCTGGGCCCGTCTCGACCACAGGAAAAGGCCCGCCGCGGCCGCGCCGGCCGCTGCGGCAGCCGCCGCAAACGGACGCTCACGCGCAATCTCCATCACGCCCCAGTCACTGTACTGGTTGCGGCCTGTCGGGTTGTTGTTGCGACCGCCGCGAGTGCTACTTCTTGGCATCGAATCCTCCTCTCGAGAATGTTTCGCTCTCAATCCAATTAAACGATTGAAAGCGCGCACTGTTCGCGCTCGTCGGAGTGGCGAGCGGCGAGGGGAGGCGGGCCAGCGATGGAGCGTCAGGCGGTCGCGAGCTGATCCAGCATATGCTCGGCGCTGGACGCGCGATATTCGCCCGGAGCCTCGACATTGAGCTGCTCGACGACGCCATCGTTGACGATCATCGAATAGCGCTGGGAGCGCTCTCCCATGCCGAACTTGCTGCCGTCGAAGGCGAGACCCACCGCATGCGCGAACTGGCCGTTGCC
>CBHTSV010000318.1:0-5791 GCA_966095215.1 uncultured Sphingomonas sp.
CTTATCGGGTCCTTGCGCGCAAGTACCGACCGCAAACCTTCGCCGAGCTGATCGGCCAGGACGCGATGGTGAAGACGCTCGCCAATGCGATCGAGCGGGGGCGGATCGCGCATGCCTTCCTGCTGACGGGCGTCCGCGGGGTGGGCAAGACATCGACGGCGCGGCTGATCGCCAAGGCGCTCAACTGCATCGGTCCGGACGGTCAGGGCGGCCCGACGATCACTCCGTGCAACGTCTGCGAGCCATGCAGGGCGATCAGCGAGGGCCGCCACATCGACGTCATCGAGATGGACGCCGCCTCGCACACGGGCATCGACGATGTTCGCGAGATCATCGATGCCGTGCGCTACGCCTCCGTCAGCGCGCGCTACAAGATCTACATCATCGACGAAGTGCACATGCTTTCCAAGAGCGCTTTCAACGCGTTGTTGAAGACTCTTGAGGAACCGCCTGAGCATGTGAAGTTCCTCTTCGCGACGACCGAGGTGAACAAGGTACCGGTGACGGTCCTGTCGCGCTGCCAGCGCTTCGATCTCAGGCGCATCCCTGCGGAGAAGCTGGCCTCGCATTTCACCGAGGTCTCGAAAGCCGAGGGCGTCGACGTCGAAACCGAAGCCGTCGGAATGATCGCCAAGGCCGCCGAGGGTTCGGCTCGCGACGGCCTGTCCATCCTGGACCAGGCGATCGCTCATGGTGCCGGCACGGTCACCGCGGAGCAGGTGCGTGACATGCTCGGCCTGGCTGACCGCGGGCGCATCCGCCGCCTCCTGCAACTGGTGCTCTCGGGTGACGCCCATGCGGCATTGGCGGAGCTCGACGAGGCGCACGAGCTCGGGATTGACCCGACGCAGCTCCTGCGCGGGCTGATGGAAAGCCTTCATTCGGCGACGCGCGCCAAGGCGGGCGCAACCGCCGACGCACTTCAGTCGGCCGAGGAACGCGAGAGCGCGGAAGCGATGGCGCAGCAGCTCGGCTGGGGCACGATGCACCGTCTGTGGCAGATGCTGCTCAAGAGCCTGCAGGACGTCGAGATCGCACCGGACCCCCGAGAGGCCGCCGAAATGGCGTTGCTGCGGCTGATCCACGCCGCGGATCTGCCGGACCCGGCGGCACTGCTGGCCAAATTGAGCGGGGAAGGGGCCGTGAGCGCTCCTGCCTCCGCACCAACAACTAAATCGTCTGCTCCGTCGGCAAGCATTCCCGCCGACTTTCCTGCGCTGGTGCAACGGCTCGAACAGGCCGGAAAGCACCAGCTCGCGCTCCAGCTTCATGACCAGGTCGGACTCGTCCGCTACGCTCCGCCCGAAATCGCGGTGAAGCCGCTGCGCCCGCTCGGCACCGACTGGCCGCGCGAGCTTGCATTGGCGCTCAAGGCAGCGACCGGCGCGACCTGGCAGGTCTTGCTTTCGGACGAGGCCGGCGAGCCGTCGCTCCTCGACCAGGAGAAAATGGCGGAGGAGCGCGTTCGGGCCGATGTGCTGGCCGATCCCAACGTCCGCTCCGTGATGGAGGCGTTCCCCGACGCCGAGCTCGAATCCTATTCAACAAGAGGCCAATGAAATGCCCGACTTCGATGAAATCCTGAAAATGGCGCAGAACGCCCAGGCCGAGCTTCAGAAGGCTCAGGAGAACCTCGACCATGTCGAGGTCGAGGGCACGAGCGGCGGCGGCATGGTGACGATCCGCGCAACCGCCAAGGGACGTATCCTGACGGTCAGCATCGACGACACCCTTCTTCAGCCATCCGAGAAGACGATGCTCGAAGACCTGGTGGCCGCGGCGATCAACGACGCGCGCGAAAAAGCCGATCAGGCAGCCGCCGCCGAGATGCAGAAGATGTCGAACAGCCTGCAATTGCCGCCAGGATTCAAGCTACCCTTCTAGGCTGGTTTGCGAGCAGCTGTTTTTGGGTCATGATGCGCTTCCGAGGGAGGCGCTGATGGGCACACTCGGCGCGATGCAGGACTTTCCGCTCCGCATCATGCGGTTGATGGACCATGCCGAACGGGAGCACGCCGGCCGGGAAATCGTCGCGGCGAGGTCTGACGGAACCACCGCCAGGACCAACTGGAAGCAGCTGACGCACGACGCGCGCCGAATGGGCCAGGCGCTCGAGCGGCTCGGAGTGAAGCCGGGCGACCGCGTTGCGACGCTGGGGATGAACCACGACCGGCACCTCGCCGCATGGTTCGGAGTCGTCGGCATGGGCGGTGTCCTGCACACGGTGAACCCGCGGCTGTTCGACGACCAGCTAGGCTACATCGTCACTCACGCGGAAGACAAAGTCCTGCTCTACGACGCGGCCTTTGCGCCGTTGGTCGAGCGGATGAAGCCGCGCTGGCCGACGCTCCAACATTACATCTGCTTCGACACCGAGTTCGACGACTGGCTCGGCGCCGAGGACGGCGACTATCGCTGGCATGAGGGCGACGAGCGCGACCCCTGCGGCCTCTGCTACACCAGCGGGACGACCGGGAATCCGAAGGGGGTGCTGTACGAACATCGTTCGACGGTGCTTCACGCCATGTCGATCATCGCTCCCGACGTTTTCGACATCTCCGCGCGCGCGGTGATGCTTCCGGTCGTCCCGATGTTCCACGCGAACAGCTGGTGCATCCCGTACGCGGCGGCGATCGTCGGCCTCAAGCTGGTCATCTGCGCCGACAACAATCCGGAACGCATCTGCCGGCTCTACAACGACGAGGGCGTCACCCATTCGGCGGGCGTCCCGACCGTCTGGCTGAACGTGATCGACCATGTCGAGGATACCGGCGCTGAGCTCGGCAAGCTCCACACGATCATCGTCGGCGGATCGTCCGCCCCGCCTGCGACCATCCGCTGGTTCCGCAAGCGTGGAATCACTGTGAAGCACCTCTGGGGCATGACAGAGATGACGCCGATCGGAACGGTTGGCGCGCCTCCCGCCAACTGGGATGCGATGAGCGAGGACGAGCAGGTCGACTATTGCTCGCGGCCGGGCCGGTCGATGTTCGGCGTTGAGCTTCGGGTCGTCGACGATGCGGGCAACGTCCTTCCGCGCGACGGAGTCAGCTCCGGCCATCTGCAGACTCGCGGCGCAGCGATCGTCCGCCGCTATTTCAAGAAAGACGAGGATTGCGTCGGCGCGGACAATTGGTTCGACACGGGCGACATCGCCGTCATCCATCCCGACAATACGCTCCGCCTGACCGACCGCGCCAAGGACGTGATCAAGTCGGGGGGCGAGTGGATCAGCTCGATCGAGCTGGAGAATGAGGCGGTCGCCTGCCCAGGCGTCCTCGAGGCCGCGGCGATCGGAATCCCCCATCCGAAATGGGACGAGCGGCCGCTGCTCCTCATCGTTCGGGACCAGGGGAGCACGGTCTCCGATCGGGATGTCCGCGAGTTCTTGTCCAGCCGAGTAGCGAAATGGTGGCTCCCGGACGCGATCGAGTTCGTCGAGGAGCTTCCGCATACCGGGACGGGCAAGCTCAGCAAGAAGGACCTGCGCGATCAGTATCGCGATTATCGCTTCGCCAATGCGGCGGCGATGGTGGGGAGGGACTGAGCCGGCTGGCCAAATTATGCTGCTATCTTAATGCGTTGAATCTTCAATTAATCCGAGTCATAGTCGTTTTGCTCGGTCTGGCTCCTGCATGGGGGCGCGTGGGGGACGAGTAAAATGTACATTCGTGCGCTTTTCTTGGGCGCGTCGCTGGTGACTGGCACCGCGGCGCAGGCTGCCAATTCGTGCGACGTCAGAGATCAACTCAACCGGCCCGTGCTGGAAAATGTCGCCGTGATGGAGATTCCGCGATCCATTGATCCGGAGGCGATCGCGGCCGCACAGTCGGCCCTTCAGAGCGGAGATGTCGATAAGGCTCGCAACGCGCTGAATGCCTTGAGCTTCACCGGCGTTCCGACGGGCGGCGAGGTGCTCGGCTACACCCGGCTGAGAATTGAATTCACTCCTTGCGAGCCGACCCAGGTGCGAAGTTATGCGGCGGAGTCGCGGTCGCCCCTCGCGCGGTTCTTGATCGGCAAGACCGACAACCATGTGTTGAAGTTCGATGCCGACGTGGAGCCGCTTGGAGTCAAGGCGAGCAGCCAGCTCTATTCGATGCTGCGCAACAGCGCGAAGGATGGGCAGTCCTGGACCACGGACATTCGCAACGACGACTATCTGCTTCCCTATTTCCGCGTGGACCGGGCAAGCGTGCTGAACTTCAGCGCAAATTTTCAGAGCCAGGGCTCGAGCAAGTTCCAGATCGGCTCGACCATCCTGGATATCGTCGAGCGCGGCTCAAAGTTCATTACGCCCAGCGCCTTGCTGATCACGGACGAGAACAAGCCGCGCTTCAATGACGCCGCTACCTTCGTCGACGAAAGCCTGTCGAATCTCTTCAACATCAAGATCACTGAAACCGCGCGCCAGGGCATTCCGATCGCGCCGTCGGAGAATGCGCGTCAGCATCTCGTGAGCGTTCTCCTGATGGCGCCCAATCCGATCAAGACGCTGATCACTCCGCAAGCGCAGGGCCGTACCATTGGCAGGTGGGACATTTATGCAGAGCCACTCCTGAAGAGTCTTTTCGCGCCGGTGACGAACGGAATAGCCGACGTCAGCAAGCTCGATCCGACGACCGTGCTCAATCTCAAGATCGGCGACAAGGAAGTGCTCCGGGATCGGCTTGCGGCTTCGGAAGCGATCACCAAAGCGGCGCAGTCCGTTGCGAAGGCCACGAAGGACAATGTCGGAGAGCCGGCGATCGGCTTGTGCCGGCTGGTGGCGATGGAGGCTGCGCGCGTCGGTCTTGCTCCGACCGACGTGGCATTGGCGGCATGGGCGTACCTCGCCGACCAGGCCATGGTGAAAAAGAAGCACGATGCCGCGGCCGCCGCATGCCAGGCAATTCCTTACTTCCCGCACTGAGGAGAGGACCGGCCTAGACCATCGACGCCTCACGCCGTAAGGGCCGCGGGAACTCCCTTTAGCTAAGGACTCCCGCGACCCAATGGCCGCTCAATATTCATTCGTCATGAAGGGCCTCAGCAAGGCCTTTCCGGGCCAGAAGCCCATCCTCAACAACATCCATCTGCAATTTTATCCGGACGCCAAGATCGGCATCGTCGGCCCCAACGGCAGCGGCAAATCGACGCTGATGAAGATCATGGCCGGCAAGGACAAGGAGTATCAGGGCGAGGCCTGGCCGGGCGATGGGATCACCGTCGGCTATCTCGAGCAGGAGCCGCAGCTCGACCCCAACAAGACGGTGATGGAGAACGTCAAGGACGGAGTGCGCCCGGTCGCCGACATGGTCGATCGCTTCAACGCGATCTCGGCCGAAATGGGGGATCCCAAGGACGATACCGACTTCGATGCGCTGATGGCCGAGATGGGCGAGCTTCAGGAGAAGATCGACGCGGTCGATGGCTGGACGCTCGACAATCAGCTCGAGATCGCGATGGACGCGCTGCGCTGCCCTCCCGGCGATTCACCCGTCACCAACCTGTCGGGCGGCGAGAAGCGCCGTGTCGCGTTGACCCGTCTGCTGCTCGAAAAACCGGACATCCTGCTACTCGACGAGCCCACCAACCACCTCGACGCCGAGAGCGTCCAGTGGTTGGAAAAGCACCTGATCGACTATCCCGGCAACGTCATCCTCGTCACCCACGACCGCTACTTCCTCGACAATGTGGTGAAGTGGGTGCTGGAGCTCGATCGCGGTCGCTACTTCGTCTACGAATCCAATTATTCCGGATATCTGGACAAGAAGGCCAAGCGGCTCGAGCAGGAAGAGCGCGAGGAGGC
>CBHTSV010000319.1:0-3502 GCA_966095215.1 uncultured Sphingomonas sp.
TCGTTGGTGATGTCGCGTGCTCCGAGCGGGATCGACCGCAATCCGACGAGCATGCCGCCATAGTGGACGGAGACATTGGTCAGGTCGGCACCGAGCTCGACAAGCGCCACGCCCAGCTCGCGCTCCTCCTCGCTGAGACACGCAAGGGCGGCCGCGATCGGCGAGGCGACAATCGCTTTGACGCCCAGGTGCGCGGAGCGGATCACCGTATCGATATTGCGCAGCGGCGCAGGGTCGGCGGCGATCACATGAATGTCGACTCCGAGCCGGTTCGCGAAGAGCCCGATCGGCTGCTGAACGCCCTGCGCCCGGTCGATCGTGTAAAGGGCCGGGTGCGCGTGGAGCACGACCTGGCCGTTGCGGTCGATCGCCTCGCGGCCGCCTTTCAGCAGCTCGTCGATGTCGGCCTGCTCGACCTGGTGTCCGCCGAGCTCCACCTCGACATTGGCGACGTCGCTGACGAGTCCGCCGGCGCCGTAGCTGGCCCAGACGTCCTCAACCGTGAGTCCGGACATGCGCTCGGCAAGCTCGACGGCCTCGCGGACCGCGAATTCGCTCGCCGCCATGTCGGTGATGTAGCCGCGCTTGACCCCGCGGCTCTCGCGCTGGCCGGTGCCGAGGACCGAGAGGCGTCCCTCGCCGTCGAGGGTGGCGATCAGCGCGCTGACCTTGGACGAGCCGATGTCGAGCGCCGCGATGAGCTGTTGTTCAGAAGGCTGTGCCACTGCCGCGACTAGCCTTGCTGCGGCGGCGGCGCGGGCGGTGGCAGAATCGGCTCACCCGGAGAGCGCGGCAGCCGCACGATCATCTTGCCCGGGATGCGCAGGTCGAACCGGACGATCCCGCGCCCGAGGAGTCCGCTGGAGCGGTCAAGCTTTGCGAACTTCTCGAGTGCTCCGCGTGCCGCGTCCTCACCTTCCGGAAGCGCGACCGTTTCGCCGGACTGGAAGTTGATGTCCCAGCGGCGTCCGCCGACCCATGTCGCCGAAGCGAGCTGGGGCTTAAGCGTCGGGACCGAGTCCATCAGACGGTCGAGCTCCTCGCTGTGGCCGTTCGCGCCGGGACCGATGAGAAGCGGCAGGTCGGGCATCTTGTCGACCGGAACCCGGTCCAGCACCACCCCTTCGCGGTCGATCAGGGCGAGCTGGCCCTTGCTCTGCCACAAGGCCGCGGGCGTCCGCTCGACGATGTCGATCACCAGAGTGTCGGGAAGCCTCCGCTGGACGCGCGCATCCTTGACCCAGCCGAACTGCAGCAGGCGATCGCGGATCGCGGAAACGTCGACGAGCGGCTGCGGAGCCTTGTCGGCGCCGGCTTCATCGGCAGCGCGGCGGAGCTGGTCGGTGACCACATCGTCGATCGGGGCTCGGTCCATGTGTCTCAAGCCCACGATCTGGTAGCCGCTGACCATGAAGCCGGCGCGTCCGATTGCGGCACCCGCGGAACGCTCCGCCTTGGCCGGAATGTCGAGCGCGACGAGCACGACGACTCCGATCGCCAGCACGAATGCCGTGAAGACGAGCCCGGCGAACTTGTTCGCGCGCGCCTGGTCAACGGGAAGCCTTTTGGCGATCCTCTTCGGAACGGTGACCTTAGCCGGCTTGCGCGCCTGCGTGCGCGCCGGCGCTCCGCGGCCCCTCCGGACGTGAGCCGCGCTCATTCCAGCGCCTCCGCGATAAGGCGCTCGACCAGCTCGCCATAGCTGATGCCCTTGAGCTTCGCCTGCTCGGGAACGAGGCTCAGCGGAGTCATGCCGGGCTGCGTATTGACCTCGAGGAGGTAGATGCCGGCTTCTCCGCGCTCGTCATCCCAGCGGAAGTCGGAGCGCGACGCTCCCTTGCAGCCGAGCAAACGATGCGCGTTGGCGGCCATGTCCATCATCGCGCTCGCAATATCGTCGGGGATCTCGGCCGGGCAGATGTGGACCGTGAGGCCGTCGGTGTATTTGGCGTCATAATCATAGAAGCCAGCCTTCGGCTTCAGCTCGGTAACAGCCAGAGGTTCGTCGTTCAGAACGGCGACGGTCAGTTCGCGTCCCTTGATGAAAGGCTCGGCGAGCAGCTGGTCGAAATGAAGCCAGGGGCCCTCGACGTCGCGGCCGATCGGATTGCCATAATTGCCGTCGGCGGTGACGATCGCGACGCCGACGGACGAGCCCTCGTTGACCGGCTTGACGACATATGGCCGAGCGATCGGGTCCTCGCGGAACAGACTCTCGCTTTCTACGACCTTGCCCGCCGGCATGCGGATGCCGTGCGGGACCAGCACCATCTTGGTGAGCTCCTTGTCGATGGCGATGACCGAGGTTTCGAGGCCGCTGTGCGTGTAGGGAACGCCCATCAGGTCGAGCATGCCCTGGATGGTGCCGTCCTCGCCCGGTGTGCCGTGCAGGGCGTTGAAGACGACGTCCGGCTTCAGCTCAGCAAGGCGCACCGCGACGTCACGATCCATGTCGAGTTCGCTCACGTTCGACCAGCCGCGCTCGCGCAGTGCTTCCGCAACGCCTTTGCCGCTCGTCAGCGAGACTTCGCGCTCGCTCGACCAGCCGCCCATCAGCACTACGACGTGAAGATCCTTGTTCAACCCTCGACCCCCACGCGCTGGATTTCCCACTCGAGCATGATGTTGGTTTTCGCCATCACCCGGCGGCGGACTTCCTCGCCCAGCGCCTCGATGTCGGCACTCGAAGCGCTACCGAGATTGAGGAGGAAATTGCAATGCTTTTCCGAGACTTGGGCATCCCCCAAAGTAAGCCCGCGGCAACCCGCCGCATCGATCAGTGCCCAGGCCTTGTGACCGGGCGGATTCTTAAAGGTCGAGCCGCCAGTCCGGCTGCGCAGGGGCTGCGATTCCTCGCGGGCGCGAGCAATTGCGTCCATCTCCGCCCCGATCGCCTCCCGCTTCCCGGGAGTGCCGCGGAAGGTCGCTTCGACAACGACCGCGCCTTCCGGAACTTCGCTGTGACGATAGGTGTAGCCGAGCTTCTTCAGCGGCCATTCCTCGACCGTCCCGTCGCGGAGCGCGATCTTCGCGGAGACGAGAATGTTCTTCACCTCGCGACCATAGGCGCCGCCATTCATCCGGACGAAGCCGCCGACGGTCCCCGGAATGCCGCGCAGGAACTCGAGACCGGCGATCCCCGCATCCCGCGCGGTCGAGGAGACCAGGATGCCGCTCGCACCGCCGCCGCAGCGGATCGTCGTTTCGTCGAGTTGCTTCGTCTCAGCGAACGCCTTGCCGAGCCGCACCACGACGCCCGGAACGCCGCCGTCGCGTACGATCATGTTTGAGCCGAGCCCTAGCGCCACCACCGGAACGTCGGGATCGAGTTCCTTCAGGAAGCTTGTCAGATCGTCCTGATCCTTCGGCTCGAACAGCCATTCCGCACTGCCACCGCTCTTGAACCAGACAAGCGGCGCGAGCGGCGCATTGCGGGTGAGCCTGCCCCGAACTTCCGGTTTGATGGCGAGGTCGTTCACTTCGACCTCCTCGCGCTGCGCAG
>CBHTSV010000320.1:0-5283 GCA_966095215.1 uncultured Sphingomonas sp.
CACACGCTCAATAATACGGCGCTGGCTTCCCCAAGAATCCTCGTGCCGCTGCTGGAAAACCATCAGACGGAGGACGGGCGCGTGCGCCTGCCCAAAGCGCTGCAGGAGCTGATGGGGAGTGAGTTCCTTTAAGGTGAAGTGGGAAGGCGACGACCGCCCGCCGTCAGCCCGGCTGCGCTTCGGAGAGGCCGCGTGGCTTTTGCCGCGGATGTGGCGGGTCTTCGGGTCGGCGAAGACGCTGGGTCCTGCCGACGGTCCTCCCGCGCTCGTCATCCCCGGCTTCGTCGCTCACGACCGCACGACCGAGCCGTTGCGCAGGGCGCTCTCCGAAGCGGGCTGGCGTGTGCACGGCTGGGAGATGGGAACGAATCTCGGCGTTCGAGCCGATACCGTCGAGCGGCTCACGCAAAGGTTGGACGCGATTGGCGCGAAGGAGCCGATCCTGATCGTCGGATGGAGCCTTGGCGGTTTGTTCGCGCGTGAGCTTGCGCGCGCCGTGCCGGAGCGGGTGCGGGCCGTCGTGACGCTCGGATCGCCCTTCTCCGGTGATCCCAGGCAGAACAATGTCTGGCGGCTCTACGAGCTGATTGCCCGGCACAAGGTCGACGATCCCCCGATCGCGCGGATCACGGACAAGCCGCCGGTGCCGCAGCTCGCTCTCTGGTCGCGCAAGGATGGTTTGATCGCCCCCCGCTCGGCACGCGGCCTCGAAAGCGAGCGCGACAAGGCGGTCGAGCTCGATTGCACGCATATGGCATTCGGCATTTCGTCGCGTGCGGCGCGCGATATTGTGCGCGAAATTGACGCGTTTTTAGAAGAGCTTGGCATCGCCCCCGAGTCGCGGGCTTGACTCTTCCCGCCGAGTCGCGGGACAAGAACAAAAGTAGAACGAAAACGTTGTGAGTCGTGTGGCAAGAGGCTTGTCTCTGGTCGCCGGCGGAGCTGTCTCCGCGCAGGTCCGGCCGGCCACGTCTGATCGTCTCCCCCGGGGGCTGGGCGAACCATGGCGCTTGCCCGCGCCGCCCAGCCCCACCCTCTCCGAGCTGTTCGCCGCAAGCCCGCGTGACGGCGGCTGGGCAGGGTTCCTGCTGGCGCAGGTTGGGACGGAAAAGCCTTTGCTCTGGGTGCAGGAGCGCATGGCGATCCTCGAGAGCGGACGGGTCCATCCGCCGGGCCTTCCGAGTCAGAACCTCATCCATGTCGAAGCGCGGGATGCTCGCGACGCGCTGTGGGCCATGGAGGAAGGCGTAAGATGCTCGGCCCTTTCCTGCGTGATCGGCGAGATCTGGGGCAATCCCAAAGTGCTCGACTTCACCGCGACGCGCCGGCTGGCGGTCGCATCGGAACGGTCGGGCGTGCCCTGCTGGCTGGTGCGGCTCGGCGGCCATGCGAACCTCAGCGGCGCGAGGATGCGCTGGCGGGTCGCGAGCGCGCCGTCGCTGCTCAACTCGCTCGACGCGAAAGCGCCGGGCCTGCCCGCCTGGGATGCCGAGCTGTTTCGGGCACGCGGGTCGCCGCCCGGCCGCTGGAGCATCGCTCATGAAGCGGGTCGCTTCCATCTGGTTGCCGCATCTGGCGATCGAGCGCTGGGCGAAGAGCAGCGACTCACCGCCTGATTCTCCGGTCGTTCTCACCGTCGAGGGGACGCACGGGCTCCTGATTCACGCCGCCACGAAGGCCGCCGCCGAGCGTGCCGCGAGGCCTGGAGCCCGGCTGACCGACGCGCGGGCGCTTGAGCCGGCGCTGGTTGCGTTTCCCGCCGATCCTCAAGGTGATGAGGCGCTCGTGCAGCGGCTCGCACGCTGGGCCGGGCGCTGGTCGCCGCTGGTCGAAGTGGATGGAGATGGGCTGAGGCTCGACGTGACCGGGGTCGCGCATCTGTTCGGCAGCGAGGCCGGACTGATCGAGAATATCCGGGCGCGGTTCGCTGCGCTCGGCTTCTCAACGTGTGTTGCGATTGCCCCGACTGCAGCTGCAGCTTGGGCATTGGCGCATTATTCGCCGTGCCTCTGTGGTCCCGACCAGGTCGAAGCGAAGCTGGCGCCGCTACATGTCTCAGCGCTGCGGCTGGAGCCGGACACGATGCGTACGCTCGAACGGCTCGGCCTCAAGACCATCGGCGCGCTGATGGATATGCCGCGGCTGGCGCTTGCTCGGCGGTTTCGCGACGCTGAGGACGTTGTCGGTGCGCTCGACCGAGCGCTTGGCCGCAAGCCTGAGCCTTTGACCGCCGTACCGGCCGATCCGCCACCGCGCGCGCTGCTAAAGCTGGAGGAGCCGGCGACCCATCCCGAAGCCGCAGCACAGGCGCTGGAGCGGCTGATTCCCCATCTCGTTCGCCAGCTCCAAGAGCGGCATCTCGGAGCACGGCGGCTCTCGCTAACCGGCTATCGCGTCGACGGCAGCGTTGCCGTGGCATCCGTTGCAACTGCGATTCCCAGCCGCGAGCCGAAGCATCTCCAGAGGTTGCTTTCCGACAAAGCCACGGCACTCGATCCGGAGTTCGGGTTCGATGCTTTTGCGCTGACCGCCGATTGGACGGAGAGTGTCACCAGCGCGCAGGACAGCCTGGTCGAGAAGCCGAGCGGCGAACAAGAGCTGGCTCGGCTTGTCGATCGGCTGACGGTGAAGCTCGGCCACAAGTGCGTCCGACGTCCGCGGGCTGAGGAGAGCCATTTGCCGGAGAGGGCGAGTGGATGGATCGCGGCTGTCAGTTCCTCCCCATCACGGATGGAGAGGGGAACTATTCCTCGCAGAGGAAATGGTGGAGGCGTAAAGGATGCCGGCGCCAGCTACCCCTCCACCATGCTCCGCATGGTTCCCCTCGCCGAGCAAGCTCGGGGAAAAACAAGGCCCCAGCGCCTGCTCGACCGGCAGGAATCGATCGACGTCATCTACGCCACGCCCGAAGGCATGCCGCGGCTGTTCGTGTGGCGGCGCGCGGTGCATGACATCGTTCGGGTGGAGGGACCGGAGCGGATCGCGCCCGAGTGGTGGCGGCAGTCGTCGAGCAGCCGGTTGCGCGACTATTATCGCGTCGAGGATGCAGATGGCCGCGCTTACTGGATCTACCGAGAAGGCTTGTTCGGCGACGGACGAGGGGGCGCTCCCAACTGGTTCATCCATGGGCTGTTCGGCTGATGCCAGAGAAAGTCGGATTCTCGCGAATGAAGCTGGTGCGGCGCAAGGACATGCCGCCGCCTCCGGTCGAGCGCGCCTCTTATGTTGAGCTCGGCGTCACCTCGCCTTTCTCATTCCTGCGCGGAGCGTCTGATGCGATCGAGCTGACGCTTCGCGCGCTCGAGCTCGGCATGGATTCAATCGGGATTGCCGACCGCAACACGCTCGCCGGCGTGGTGCGGATGCATAGCGCCTGCAAGGAAGCGGGCCTGAAGCCGCTGATCGGTTGCCGGCTCGATCTCACCGATGCGTCGAGCGTGCTCGCCTATCCGGTTGATCGCGACGGTTATGGCCGGCTGTCGCGGCTGCTCAGCCTCGGCAAGATGCGTGCGGAAAAAGGCGAGTGCGAGCTGAGCCTCAGCGATGTCGCCGAGCATCAGGAGGGCATCGCCTGCATCGCCTGGCCGCAAGAGGATCTCGGCGCTTTCGAAGCCGAGCTGCCGCGGCTTCGTGAAGCTCTGTCGTCACTCCGCCATGTCGCGGCAAGTTGGCTGTATCGCGGCGATGACGCGGCGCGGATCGAGCGGCTCGACCGGATTGCGCGGAAGCATGGGTGCACGATCCTCGCGACCAACGATGTGCACTACCACGCGCCCGACCGGCGGCCGCTGCAGGACGTCGTCACCTGCATCCGCGAGAAGGTCACGATCGCGACTGCCGGCTATCTGCTCAATCCCAATGCCGAGCGACATTTGAAATCGCCGGAAGCGATGGCTCGGCTGTTCGCCCGCTGGCCGCATGCAATTTCCGCGACGCGGGAGTTCGCCGATGCGCTCAATTTCAGTCTCGACGAGCTGCGGTACGAATATCCCAAGGAGACGGTGCCGGAGGGACGGACTCCGCAGCAATATCTCGAGCATCTGACCTGGAAGGGCGCGGAGGAGCGCTGGCCGGACGGCATTCCTGACAAGGTTTTAAAGCAGCTCAACTACGAGCTGCCGCTGATCGAGCGGCTCGACTTCGCGCGTTATTTCCTGACGGTCCACGACATCGTCGCTTATGCGCGCTCGCTCGACCCACCGATCCTCTGCCAGGGGCGCGGGTCGGCGGCGAACAGCGCGGTCTGCTATTGCCTCGGGATCACCGCGGTCGACCCGGCGACCAGCGACCTGCTGTTCGAGCGCTTCATCTCCGAGGAGCGCCGCGAGCCGCCCGACATCGACGTCGATTTCGAGCACGAGCGGCGCGAGGAAGTGATCCAGCACATCTACGAGAAATACGGCCGCGACCGCGCGGGGATTGCCGCGACCGTGATTCACTACCGCCCGCGCTCGGCGATCCGCGAGGTGGGCAAGGTGATGGGCCTTTCCGAGGACATTTGCGGAGCGCTCGCCTCGACCATCTGGGGGCATATGGAGGCGGAGCTGGAGGACGCGCGCGCGAACGATGCCGGGCTCGATCTCAGCGACCCGCACCTCCGGCGCACGGTGAAGCTCGCCGAGCAGCTGGTGGGAATGCCGCGCCATCTGTCGCAGCATGTCGGCGGCTTCATCCTGACCGAGCGGCCGCTGACCGAAACGGTGCCGATCGGCAACGGGGCGATGGAGGACCGGACCTTCATCGAATGGGACAAGGACGACATCGACGAGCTCGGCATCCTCAAGATCGACGTGCTCGCGCTCGGCATGCTGACCTGCATCCGCAAATGCTTCGACTTGGTGCGCCAGCATCACGGCGAGGACTGGAACCTCGCGACCATCCCGCAGGAGGTGTCTGAGGTCTACGACATGCTCTGTCAGGGCGATTCGCTCGGCGTCTTCCAGGTCGAGAGCCGGGCGCAGATGAACATGCTGCCGAGGTTGAAGCCGCGCTGTTTCTACGATCTCGTCATCGAGGTCGCGATCGTCCGGCCAGGGCCGATCCAGGGCGACATGGTGCATCCCTATTTGAAGCGTCGCTCGGGCAAGGATCCGGTGATCTTCCCCTGTCCCGACCCCGAGCATGGTCCTTCGGATGAGCTCGAGCGGATCCTCGGCCGGACTCTCGGGGTGCCGATCTTCCAGGAGCAGGCGATGAAGATCGCCATCGATGCGGCGCGCTTCAGCTCCGAGGAGGCGAACCAACTGAGGAAGGCGATGGCGACCTTCCGCTCCAAGGGGAATA
>CBHTSV010000321.1:0-2994 GCA_966095215.1 uncultured Sphingomonas sp.
AGCTTTCTGGCGCTTTCCGCGGCACCCTCATGGGCCGCGACCAGACAGACCTTCTCGCCCTTGCCGCCGGCATGGACCGCCTCGGCAAAAGCCGCGACCTCGCGCTCGGCTTCCTTGAGGTCGCCGAGCCACAGCTCCGGATCGCTCGGGAAACCGATCCACACCGCTTCGTGCGGCGCCCATTCGGGAAGCGGCGGTTGTGTCATGAGCGCTCCGGTAGCGATGCGGCCCATCCACGCCAAGCGGTGACTTGCGCTGCCCGGAACTTCTGCCAAGTTGCGCCCGCCGGGTCGTTCGCGTGGGGGATTGCGCAACATGTTCAAGTGGTTGGCTGGCGGATTGTGCCTCATCTGTGTGGGCAGCGGCGAGGCGATGGCACAGGTCGCAACTACAGCGGACGTAGCATCGCTGTTCGGAGTCCGCGAGGGCGCGACTTCCGTCGATCTCTCGCCTGACGGGACGGCGGTCGTCTACATCGCCCCGGCGTCCGGCGGCGCATCCGTCGCGTTGACCGCCAATATCGCGACGGGCGAATCCAAAGCCTTTCTGACCAGCGGCCAAGGGCCGGAAAAGCTCAGCTGGTGCCGGTTCGTCACCGATCAGCGCCTGATTTGCCGTTACCGCGCGATCCTCCGCAATGAAGACGGCGTGTTGGTAGGCTTTTCTCGCCTGATTGCGATCAATCGGGACGGCTCGGCGACGAAGCAGCTCGGCCAGAGCTCTTCCTTTTACGACGCTGGTGTCAGACAGGACGACGGCACGATTATCGACTGGCTGCCCGGCGGCGGCGGCTCGGTGCTGATGGCCAGGGAATATGTTCCCGAAGCCGGGAAGACCGGCACGAGAGTCTCGCGGTCGAAACAAGGCCTTGGCGTCGATCGGCTCGATACGCAGAGCCTGTCGGTGAGCTCGGTGGAATCGCCAAGGCAATATGTCAGCGGGTATCTGACGGACGGCCGCGGCACCGTGCGCCTGATGGCTCTGGCGGGCGTGGACGGGCAGATGCTGACGGGCAAGACAAAATATCAATATCGAACCGTCGGGTCACGCGATTGGAAATCGCTCACCGAATATGTCGAGGACGACGATTTCGAGCCGCTCGCCGTCGATGCGACGTCGGATTCTCTCTACGCGCTGAAACCGCTCAATGGGCGCAAAGCGCTCTATCGCATAAAGCTCACCGACACTCCCACGGAGGAGCTGGTGGCGTCAAACCCGAGAGTCGACATCGACGAGGTCGTCCGCTCGGCGAACGGCGAGCGGGTCATCGGTTATTCCTATGCCGTCGACAAACGCGACGTCATCTATTTCGACCCCGAATATAAGGCGCTCGCCTCCTCGCTGGGACACGCGCTTTCAAATCTGCCGCTCATCGAGTTCCAGGGCACGAGCGCCGACGGCAACAAGGTCCTGCTCTTCGCCGGAAGCGATAGCGATCCCGGCCGCTATTATGTGTTCGACAAGAAGGCGAAGACGCTGGGCGAGCTCATGCTCGCTCGTCCGGAGCTTGAGAAGCGGGCGCTGGCGTCGGTCAAGCCGGTGCAGGTGCAGGCCACGGATGGAACGATGATCCCGGCCTATCTGACCCTCCCGCCCGGCAAGGAGGCGAAAGGCCTCCCGGCGGTCGTCTTGCCGCACGGCGGGCCGAGCTCGAGGGATGAGTGGGGCTTCGACTGGCTCGCGCAATATCTCGCCTCGCGCGGATATGCCGTGCTCCAGCCCAATTATCGAGGCTCGGCCGGATTTGGCGATGCCTGGCTGGTCGAAAACGGCTTCAAGAGTTGGAGAACGTCGATCGGCGACATCACCGCCTCAGCGCGCTGGCTGGTGAAGCAAGGCATCGCCGACGGCAATCGGCTGGCGGTGGTCGGCTGGTCGTACGGCGGGTACGCCGCGCTGCAGTCCGCGGTGACAGATCCGTCGCTGTTCAAGGCGGTTGCCGCAATCGCTCCCGTCACCGACCTGGCGATGCTGAAGGACGAGGCCAAGGATTACACCAACTCGGAACTCGTGGCGAAATTCATCGGGTCGGGACCGCAGCTGACGGAGGGCTCTCCGCTGCGAAATGCGGCGTCGATCAAAGTACCCGTGCTCCTGGTGCACGGCGACATGGACTTGAACGTCGGGGTTGCCGAATCCGAAAAAATGGAAGCGGCGCTTCGGGCTGCCGGAACGCCGGTACAGTTCCTCCGCTACAAGGGGCTGGACCATCAGCTGGACGATTCCCGGGCACGGATAGAGATGCTGACCCGGATCGGCGAGCTGCTCGACCGGACAATCGGTCACTGACAAGAAAAAGGCGGCTCGGCACATGGCCGGCCGCCCTCTTCGGCACGCTGAAGCAAGAGCTTAGCGCGAGTAGAACTCGATGACGAGATTCGGCTCCATCCGCACCGGATAGGGCACCTCGTCGAGCTTCGGAACGCGGGTGAACGTCACCTTGGAGGTACCGTCCGGAGCCACATAGTCCGGGATGTCGCGTTCCGCGAGGCTCTGCGCCTCTATGACCAGCGCCATCTCCTGTGCTTTGGGTCCGAGCTCCACCACATCGTTCACATTGACGCGGCGGCTGGCGATGTTGCACTTCACGCCATTGACGCGGATGTGACCATGGCTGACCAGCTGGCGGGCGGCCCAGATCGTCGGCGCGAACTTGGCGCGATAGACGACCATGTCGAGCCGGCGCTCGAGCAGGCCGATGAGGTTCTGCGAAGCGTCGCCCTTCATGCGGGTCGCCTCGACATAATTCTTCTTGAACTGCTTCTCGGTGATGTCGCCGTAATAGCCCTTGAGCTTCTGCTTGGCGCGCAGCTGCACGCCGAAGTCGCTGAGCTTGCCCTTGCGGCGCTGGCCGTGCTGGCCGGGGCCATATTCGCGGCGATTGACCGGGCTCTTGGGCCGTCCGAAGACATTCTCGCCCATGCGGCGGTCGAGCTTGTATTTCGCGCTGGTGCGCTTCGTCACTTGTCTTCTCCAATTCGCGTTTCAAAAACG
>CBHTSV010000322.1:0-2455 GCA_966095215.1 uncultured Sphingomonas sp.
GCGTACCCTGTCGTCGTGTGCCGCTCTATCTGGGGTGGGCGCGGGTCTTGGAACGACTCTTGGCGCGGGCGCCGGCACGCGAGTTGGCCTTGGTTTCGTGGAGCGACGCCAGGCGGTTGCGAAGCGCGACCAGGCGATCGACATCGATCGCACCGCGCGCAGGCTCTGATGCGGGCTGCGGCGACAGCGTCTCGCGAGCCGCAGACGCGACCTCGACCGCCTGCGCCTCCTTGTCGCGCAGGAGCTTCTGCACGCCGCGGACGGTATAGCCTTCCTGGTTGAGCAGTCGGTGGATGCGTCGCGCCAGTTCGACATCGTCGGGGCGGTAATAGCGGCGGTTGCCCGCGCGCTGCATCGGCCTCAGCTGCGGGAAACGCGATTCCCAATAGCGCAGGATGTGCTGGGGAACGCCAAGCTCCTGCGACAGCTCGCCAATCGTCAGAAGTGCGCCGGGATCCTTATGTCCGGCGGCCTGCAACTTAGCCCTTCGCGATCCGGTCGCGCATGATCTGGCTGGCGCGGAACGTCATGACCCGGCGCGGCGCGATCGGCACTTCGACGCCAGTCTTCGGATTGCGGCCGACGCGCTGGCCCTTGTCGCGCAGGATGAAGGTGCCGAAGCCGGAGACCTTCACATTCTTCCCCTCGGCCAGCGAGTGGCACATGTGGTGAAGCACGCGCTCGACCAGTCCGGCGCTTTCCGCGCGCGACAGTCCGAGCCTGCGATGCACGATATCGGCAAGGTCGGCTCGGGTCAGAGTCCCGTTGACCCCCGCTTCCCGGTTAAGCCGCGCGATGCCAAGATCGGCCATATATTCTCTCCCGCGATCGCCGGCGCCCCCCGGCATTCAGTTACAGTTTCGTAACGGAATTCCAACCTGTCGGCAACGCGACAATCGATGAAATGCCGATATTTTTCAATATCTGAGCGCTGCCGCGCCCCATGTAAAGCCACCACCCATTGCTTCCAGGACGACCACGTCGCCGCGCTTGATTCGTCCGTCCTTTACCGCGGTGTCGAAGGCCAGGGGAACCGACGCCGCCGACGTGTTCGCATGTTCGTCGACGGTAACCACCACCTTGTCGGGCGGAAGTCCGAGTTTCTTCGCGGTCGCGTCGAGGATCCGCGCGTTGGCCTGGTGCGGCACGACCCAGTCGACCTCGGCCGCGGTCAGGCCCGCGGCTTCCAGCACCTCGTTCATGACGTCGGCGAGGTTGACGACCGCGTGGCGGAAGACCTCGCGGCCCTTCATGCGCAGCTTGCCGACGGTTCCGGTCGTCGACGGCCCGCCATCGACGAACAGCAGGTCGTTGTGGCGCCCGTCCGCGTGGAGCTTCGTCGCAAGAATCCCGCTCTCCGTCTCCTCGGCGCCGAGCACCAGCGCCCCCGCCCCATCGCCGAAAAGGACGCAGGTCGCCCGGTCCTCCCAGTCGAGGATCCGGCTGAACGTTTCGGCGCCGATCACCAAGGCTTTTTCCGCGGTGCCTGACCGCAGCATCGAATCGGCGACCGACACAGCGTAGAGAAAACCGGTGCACACGGCATGGACGTCGAAGGCGATGCAATCGTCGATCCCCAGCGCTGCCTGAACTTTCGTCGCCGAGGACGGGAAGGTCTGGTCCGGAGTCGCGGTCGCAAGCACGATGAGATCGATTTCACTCGCGCTCACGCCCGCATGGTCGAGCGCCCGCCGGGCGGCATCAGTCGCCAGGCTCGCGGTCGTCTCGCCGTCGCCGGCGACATAGCGGCTGCGGATTCCCGTGCGCTCGACGATCCATGCGTCCGACGTGTCGACCGTCCTCGCCAGCTCCTCATTGTCGATCCGGCGCTTCGGCAGCGCAGAGCCCGCGCCAAGCACGACCGAACGCCGGGTCATTGCGCGGCCTCGTTGGCGAAGGCGTGCGCGCGGAAGTTGTCGAGGTCGTCGCCGATCTTCCGGGTGATGTCATTGCGCACCATGCTCGCGCAGACATGGATGGCATTGGCGACACCCTTGGCGTTCGCGCCGCCGTGGCTCTTCACCACCAGGCCGTTGAGGCCGAGGAAAACAGCGCCATTGTGGTTGTTCGGGTCGAGGTGATGCTTGAGGAGGTTGAGCGCCGGACGCGACAAGGCGAAACCGGCTTTCGACCGAAGCGAGCTCTTGAACGCTCGGCGCAAAAGGTCGGTAACGAAGCGCGCCGTGCCCTCGGCCGTCTTCAGCGCAATATTGCCTGAGAAGCCGTCAGTGACGACGACGTCCGCCTGGCCTCGAGACAACTGGTCGCCCTCGGTGAATCCGTCGAAGCGGAAGGGCAGGTAATCCGCCTCGCGCAGCAGCGCCGCCGCTTCCTTGAGCTCGTCGGTGCCCTTGAGCTCCTCCGTCCCGATATTGAGGAGCTTCACTCGGGGCTTTGCGATTCCGAGCACGCAGCGCGAGTAGGCGGCGCCCATCACCGCGAACTGCACGAGATT
>CBHTSV010000323.1:0-5586 GCA_966095215.1 uncultured Sphingomonas sp.
AGGGAAGGAGCGGCAGCCCGAGAATAGTGAAATGGTCGCCTTCGATCGCGGAGAATAATTGCACGCCGCGGCCCTCCAGGCGGAACACGCCGACCGTGTAGCCGACCTCCGGCCATTCGGCATCGAGATATTCGTCAATGAAACGCTCCGAGAGTTCGCGTACCCGCAGCCTGGCGATGGCGACGTGGCGCCAGTCGAGCCGACGATCGTGAACGAGCGCGACCGCGCTCGTCAGGAGCATGTCCTTGCCCGAGAAGAAGCGGAGGTGCTCGGCGGCTTGCTGGCGATCGCTCGGCTTATCGAACACGTACCCGGCAGCGGTGACGACACTGTCGCTGCCGATCACCCAATCGCCGGCTTCGATGCTCTGAGCCTTGGCCGCGGCGAGCTCGCCGGCGATTTCCGCGGCGTCCGACAGGCGGGCCTTGAATTCGGCTTCGTCGACCTCGGGGGTGGCGACCTCGTAACTCACGCCCGCGGCATCGAGCATCTGGCGGCGTATTGCGCTCGAGGAAGCAAGGATCAGGACCAAAAGAACAACCTTGTGGAAAAGCAGGCGCGAGAGCCTAGCGCGACATCGTGGACGGGCTCAATCGACAGTTTGTCCGACCAGCCGCTGCGGCTGTTCGAGGATTCATCCACGGGGACAGATTCGATCCCCAGCCTGTGAATCACGGGAGCCGTCCGGAGCGACTCGCGCATCCGCCGAGAGCGGCGGCCGGGCGCGCTTGTTGGCAAATTCGGGAACCGCTCGTAAACCCCGCAACCCCAAGCCCAATTACATCATCAGTCTAATTCTATTTAATATAAGGGAGAATAGAGGGTTGGCCCCGACGCCTGGCGATGCCGTTCAGACCCAGGCCGACAAGCCCTTGCTCTCCGTTCTCCGCGGTGAGCGGCGCGATCCGCCTCCCATATGGATGATGCGTCAGGCAGGGCGTTATCTCCCGGAATATCGCCAGCTTCGGCAGGAGAAGGGCAGCTTCCTCGATCTCGTCTATGACAGCGAAGCCGCGGCCGAAGTCACGCTGCAGCCGCTGAAGCGCTTTCCCGAGCTCGACGCGGCGATCCTCTTTTCCGACATCCTCATCATTCCCTTCGCCATCGGGCAGAACCTTACCTTCGTCGCCGGGGAGGGACCGCGCCTCACTCCGCCGCTCGTCAATGCGAAGCTGGAGGAGCTCCAGCCTTTCCCGGCCCGGCTGGAGCCCATCTATTCGACGGTGGCCAAAGTGAAGGGCGAGCTCGATCCGTCCAAGGCGCTCATCGGATTTGCCGGAAGCCCCTGGACGGTCGCGACCTACATGGTCGCCGGTCAGGGTAGTCGGGACCAGGCCGAGACGCGGAGCCTGGCTTATGCTGACGTGACCGCGTTCGGCGAGATCATCGAGCGTATCGGGGAAGTCACCTTCGACTATCTCTCAGGTCAGATCGAAGCGGGCGCGGAGGCCGTGCAATTGTTCGACAGCTGGGCAGGAAGCCTTGCTCCGGCCGAGTTCGAGCGGTGGGTGATTGGCCCGACGGCGCGCCTCGTCGAGCGCCTGAAGAACAAGCATCGCCAGGTACCGATCATCGGCTTTCCGAAGGGCGCCGGCGGGAAGCTTGCCGCCTATGCGAAGGAGACCCGCGTCGACGGCATCGGCCTCGACGAGACAGTCGACCCGGCATGGGCCGCGAAGGAATTGCCCGCCGACCTGCCAGTCCAGGGCAACCTCGACCCCCTCGCGCTGCTCGCCGGCGGTGAAGCGCTGAAGACCTCCGTTGGGCGCATTCTTGACGCGTTCGCCGGCCGTCCTCACATCTTCAACCTGGGGCACGGAATCCTGCAGGAAACGCCGATCGCCCATGTCGAAGAGCTGCTCGGCCAGGTGAAGGGGGGAAGGTGACAAGCCTCATCGGTTTTCTGGGCCCCGCTTACCCGTGGGTCAAAGCGGCGCATGTCACATTCGTCATCTTCTGGATGGCCGGCCTGTTCCTGCTTCCGCGCCTCTACGTCTATCATCAGGAGACGCAGGTCGGTTCTCCCGAGGACCGGGCGTGGATCGAGCGCGAGGCGCGCGTGCGCTCGATCATCCTGACGCCGGGGATCGGGATCGTCTGGATCCTGGGCCTAATGCTCGCCTTCAACGTGGATGCCTGGCACCAGGGCTGGTTCGTGGCGAAGTTCGCGCTGGTCGTACTGCTCAGCGCCTATCAGGGCTGGCTCGCGAGCTACGGCAAGAAGCTCGCCAATGGCCAGCGGCCGCTCTCGGGCAAGGCCGTGCGGATGATCAACGAGATACCGGGAATCGCCGCCGCGATCATCGTCGTCCTCGTCATCGTGAAGCCATTCTGACGAACATCGCGGATGAGCCGCGCTGCTGCTGATTGACAGCGGCGGCTCCGATACATACCTCGATTCGGAACGGCTCCTCGGCCAGTTTCCCTGAATTCGCCGGTGACCGTTCCTTTCCCGAAGCGGCGTCCTGCCGCTCCTCAGCTTTGTCGACCTGAAGAAGCTTTGAGCAATATTTCCCAAGAAAAGAACTACTTATGCATTTGAAAGATCTGAAAAAGAAAACCCCCGCCGAACTGGTCGGAATGGCCGAGGAGATGGGCGTCGAAGGCGCATCGACTATGCGGAAGCAGGATCTCATGTTCTCGATCCTCAAGGTCCAAGCCGAAAATGGCGTCGAGATCATGGGCGCCGGCACCATCGAGGTGCTGAACGACGGCTTCGGATTCCTTCGTTCGCCGGAGGCCAATTATCTTGCCGGCCCCGACGACATCTATGTCGCTCCGTCCGTCGTCCGTCGTTTTGGCCTTCGCACCGGCGACACGATCGAGGGTGAAATCCGCGGACCCAAGGAGGGCGAGCGCTATTTCGCTTTGACGCGCGTCGCAGCTATCAACTTCGACGATCCGGAGACTGTTCGCCACCGCGTCAATTTCGACAATCTGACGCCGCTCTATCCCGACGAGAAGCTGCGCCTCGACACGCTCGATCCGACCATCAAGGATAAGTCGGCCCGGGTGATCGACATCGTCTCGCCGCTCGGCAAGGGCCAGCGCGCGCTAATCGTGTCGCCGCCGCGCACCGGCAAGACGGTGCTCATGCAGAACATCGCGCGAGCGATCACCGACAATAATCCCGAGGTGATCCTGATCGTGCTGCTCATCGACGAGCGGCCGGAAGAAGTTACCGACATGGAGCGCTCGGTGAACGGCGAGGTCATCTCCTCGACCTTCGACGAGCCGGCTTCGCGTCACGTGCAGGTCGCGGAAATGGTGATCGAGAAGGCCAAGCGCCTGGTCGAGCACAAGAAGGATGTCGTGATCCTGCTCGATTCAATCACCCGCCTCGGCCGCGCCTACAACACCGTCGTTCCGAGCTCCGGAAAGGTGCTGACCGGCGGTGTCGACGCCAATGCGCTGCAGCGGCCGAAGCGTTTCTTCGGCGCCGCGCGCAACATCGAGGAGGGCGGTTCACTCTCGATCATCGCCACCGCGCTGATCGACACCGGCTCCAAGATGGACGAGGTCATCTTCGAAGAGTTCACGGGCACCGGCAACAGCGAGATCGTTCTCGACCGGAAGGTCGCCGACAAGCGCATCTTCCCGGCACTTGACGTCGGCAAGTCCGGCACCCGCAAGGAAGAGCTGCTGGTTGAGCAGGGCACCCTCACCAAGATGTGGGTGCTCCGCCGGATCCTCATGCAGATGGGCACCGTCGACGCGATGCAATTTCTGCTCGACAAGATGAAGGATGCCAAGTCCAATGAGGACTTCTTCGCCTCGATGAACCAGTAGTAACGCCGGTCATGCCCGGGCTTCCCGTCCTGAACTTCTCTGCCGTGTTCACGGCGAGCGGGTTGGCGAAGCTCGGGCAGATCATCGTCGGGGACCTGACGATGGCAGGCGACAATGTCGTCATCATGGGGTCGCTGGCGTCCGGACTGCCGGCGCAGGACCGCCGCAAGGTGCTCATGCTCGGCGTCGGCATGGCGCTGGTCTTTCTGATCACCTTCGCGGTGATTGCGACCCAGCTCCTGAAGATCACCGGCCTGGTCTTCGCCGGCGGCCTGCTGCTGCTCTGGGTCGCCTACAACATGTGGCGCGAGCTTCACCCGCGCACGCCGGTGCTCCTCGACGACCCTGCGACCGTTGCCGTCGAAGGGCCGATACGCACCAAGACATTCCTCCAGGCCGCGATTCAGATCACCATCGCCGACCTCAGCATGAGCCTGGATAACGTGCTCCTCGTCGCCTCAATCGCGCGCGATGAGCCGGCGCTGCTGTTCATCGGCCTCAGCTTTTCGGTGCTCTTCATGGGATTGGCGGCAAATTATGTCGCGCGCCTTATCCAGCGCTATCACTGGATCAATTATGTGGGCCTAGCCGTCATCCTGTGGGTTGCCGCCAACATGATCTACGAGGGTTGGGTCGGCGGAGAGCATGTACTTGGGCTGCGAAGTGTGTTGGGCGGCGCCTGAGGGAACAAAGCGTCCTCGCGGACTTTCGGTTAAGTCCATCGGCGGATCATTCGGGGGGTAAATTGATCAATCTCGCATGGATGTCGAACCAGCCGGGCGGCGGCCTCGCGCCGGCGGAGATCTGGCAGTCCGTTCTTCGTGACTTTTCCAACCTCGGTGATCCGGGCGCGCTCGCAGCTTTCCTGCAGGTCCTGATGATCGATCTCGTGCTCGCGGGCGATAATGCGATCGTCGTCGGCGCGCTCGCAGCGGGGTTGCCTGCGGAGCAGCGGCGCAAGGTGATCATGATCGGCGTTCTGGCCGCGCTCGTCCTGCGAATCGCTTTCGCGCTGCTCGTTACGCAGCTGCTGCAGATCGTCGGGCTCATCCTGGCCGGCGGGCTGCTCCTGCTGTGGGTGTCCTGGAAGATGTGGCGCGACCTTCGCGAGCCAAAGAAATGCTCGCCGGGCTCGGAAGAGATTTTCGGCGACGAGCACTCCGGTCTCTATCCCGCCAAGAGCTTCGCCGGCGCGGCGTGGGGAGTCGCGATCGCCGACATCAGCATGAGCCTCGACAATGTGCTCGCGGTGGCCGGCGCCGCGCGCGAGCATCCAGGAATCCTCATCGTCGGGCTCGTCTTCGCTGTCGCCTTGATGGGCGTCGCGGCCAATCTGATCGCGCGTTACATCGACCGGTACCGCTGGATCGGATGGGTCGGCTTGCTCGTGATCCTGTGGGTCGCGCTGAAGATGATTTGGGACGGCTATCATGACGTGGCGCCGATTCTCGGGTGGCCGCTGGTGAACCAGGTGGTTTGACGAGCGCCAAGGCTGGGCTAGTCGGCCCGAGTGGCCCAGGACACGATTTTCGCGCTCTCGAGCGGCCGCCCGCCCGCCGCCATCTCCGTGATTCGCGTTAGCGGACCGCGGGCTCACCGGGCGGGTGAGAGCATCGCCGGCGCTCTTCCGCCGCCCCGGTCCGCCGCGGTGCGGGAGCTGCGCCATCCCGAGACCGGTGAATTGCTCGACGAAGCCCTGCTCCTGCGCTTTGACGGGGCAGCGAGCTCGACCGGTGAAGATATTGTGGAATTTCAATGCCATGGTGGGCGCGCGGTCGTCGACGCGCTGCTCGCGGC
>CBHTSV010000324.1:0-8738 GCA_966095215.1 uncultured Sphingomonas sp.
CGGCGGCGGAGCCGGAGGAGCCTGCTCCTCGACGGGAGCCTCGGCCTCGGGCGCGGGAGGCGTGGCGCCGAGCTGCTCGGCAATGGTTTCGCGGGTATCGCTCATTTACGCACCAACCTTGTTCTTGCGGTTCATCGACGCGACGTCGAGGACTTGAGGGTTCTGGCCGCCGTGCGGGTGCTCGGTGCCCTTGTAGATGTGCAGCGCGCGCATCTGGTCGCGGCCGAGCGGCCCGCGCGGGATCATGCGCTCGACGGCCTTCTCGAGGATGCGCTCGGGGAAGCGGCCCTCGAGCACCTTGCCCGCGGTGATCTCCTTGATCCCGCCGGCATAGCCGGTGTGCTTGTAATAGACCTTCTGGTCGAGCTTGCGGCCGGTGAAGCGGATCTTGTCGGCATTGATGACGACGACATGGTCGCCGCAGTCGACATGCGGCGTGTAGCTCGGCTTGTGCTTGCCCCGCAGGATGTTGGCGATGATCGTCGAAACGCGGCCGACGATGAGGCCGTCGGCGTCGATCAGGTGCCATTTCTTCTCGACCTCGGCCGGCTTTGCCGACTTGGTCGTCTTCATCAGCGCCTTCATGGCGTTGATCCTTTCGTTGAAATGCGAAAGGCGCCGCTTCAGTGCAGCGCCGTCGGACGCGCTATTTGCGGGTGAGTGGCGGAAAGTCAAGCAAAACCGGGCGTTTCCGAATGGGTAAAATAATACCACAACCTGACGAACAGGGCCACGGAGCGAATGCTGCTCCCGCGCGCTTTGATTGGCAATGGCAGACAGAGCGGAGTCGAAAGCGCGGCCACAGCAGATCATCCGCGGCCGCTGGCAGCGCTGGATCTTCCCGGTCCTGCTGTTTGGCGCGCTCATCGTCGCGGTGCTGCATTTCGGCGACCTCAAGAAGTTCGCCCAGCTGCTGGAGAGGGCGCAGCCGGCCTGGCTCGCGGTAGGCCTCGCGCTTCAGGCGGCCACCTACTGGTTCCTGTCGGCGCAATGGTGGCTGGCGCTGAAGCATGGCGGCAGCCCGCTCTCGATGAAGGAGCTGCTGCCGTTGACGATCACCAAGCTGTTCGCCGACCAGGTTGTGCCGACGGCGGGAGTGAGCGGCAACGTGCTGCTGGTCGACCGGCTCTGCGCCAAGCAGGTACCCCGCGAGAATGCGGTCGCGGCGACGATCCTGGCGATCATCGCTTATTATTTGTCCTATGCCGTCTGCGCGGTCGCCATGGTGGCGCTGCTCTGGCTTCGCGGGAAGCTCAGCCTGCTCCTGGTCGGGCTCGCGGCCCTGCTCCTCGCCGTCGCCGCGGCGATACCGTCGGGCGCCCTGTGGCTGAGCGACAAGGGTGAGAAAGCCCTGCCGAAGTGGCTCCGAAGCCGCGAATCCGTCCGTCAGCTGGCCGAGCTCGTGGCGGAGGCTCCGAACCACCTCGTCCGGGACCCGCGGCTGATCGCCGAGCTCGCCCTGCTCAACCTCGGCGTCTTCCTGGCCGACGTGACCACGATGGTGGCCTGCCTGCTGGCGGTTGGCGAGCAGGCAAGGTTCGGAGCGTCGTTCGTGGCCTTTTCGATGGCGTCGATCGTCGTGACGCTGGGGCCGGTGCCGCTGGGGCTCGGCTCGTTCGAGGCGACGTCCATCGGAATGCTGCGGCTGATGGGCGTCGGCTTCGAAGCGGCCTTCGCCGCGACCCTGCTCTACCGCGGTTTCGCTCTGTGGCTGCCGCTCGTGCTGGGAATGATCCTGAGCCGCCGCGAGCTGAATCGCAGCTAGCTGCCGACGGTCGCGACGGCTCTGCAACGATTGGAACGTTGCGGCCCCGCACATTGTTTTTCCAGCCAAAAGCAATTCGGAGGTTAGACATGTATATCGGTCTTGGCGGACTGCTGATCCTGATCCTCATCCTCTGGCTGCTGGGCGTCATCTAGGGCCGAGGCGGATCAGTCGGCGCGCGGGCGCTCCCACCGGGAGACGAGGTCGATCAGCTGCGCCGGGTCGAACGGCTTTTCGAGGTGCGGCACGTCGCTGTGGCGTTCGGGAACGGCGCGGCTGCCGTAGCCGGTGGCGATGGCGAAGGGGACACCCATGATCTTCAGCCGATCGGCGATGGGCGCGGCGCTCTCGCCGCGCAGATTGAGGTCGAGCACGGCGCAGTCGAACTCGCTTTTTTCAATCGCCGCTTCGGCCTGACCGACGCTGCCGAACGGACCGATGATGCATGCGCCGGCGCCCTTCAGAGTGCGGCGCAAGTCGTCGGCGATGTAATATTCGTCCTCGACCACCAGCACGCGCAGACCGGAAAGCCGCTCAGCGGCGGAACTCGCGACGCCGCCCCTCATCATTAGCCGTATCCAATCTGCCTCTGGAGGCGTATATAAAATAACATAGGTGAGGGTGAACGGTCATGACCGACCCTACTGCCGTTTCGGCATTCCATTTCAAATTGGAACTGGCCGTGACGTCCAAGCTCGAAGCATTCACACGGCTGTCCGCGGACGATCGCGCGGCGCTCGTGCAAGTCAGCCGGAACGTGCGCTTCGTCGAGCCGCGCCGCGACCTCGTCAGCGAGGGCGACCGGCCGCGCTACGTGCACCTCGTGCTTGACGGCTGGGCCTGCCGCTACAAGAGCCTGCCCGATGGGAAGCGGCAGATCGTCTCGATCTTCGTTCCCGGCGATTTCTGCGACATCAACGTCTATATCCTGAAGACGATGGATCACAGCATCGGGGCTCTTACGAGGCTGAAGGTCGCGATGATCACCCCGGAGGAGATGAACGCACTGACGGAGGGCCGGCCGCGAGTCACGCAGGCGCTGTGGTGGCACGAGCTGGTGACGACGGCGATCCAGCGCGAATGGACGGTGAACCTCGGACAGCGCAGCGCCTATGAACGGCTCGGGCATCTGCTCGTCGAACTGTACCTTCGGCTGAAGACGGTCGGCCGCGCCGAGGACGGCCGCTGCGACTTCCCGCTGACGCAGAACGATCTTGCGGATGCGACGGGCCTGACCGCGGTCCACGTGAACCGGACGCTTCAGGAGCTGCGCCACGATGGGCTCATCGAGCTGGAGCGCAAGCAGCTTCGAATCCTGGACCTCGAGCGTTTGAAGGACGCGTCGATGTTCAACCCCAACTATCTGCACCTGGAGCGGGAGGGACGGCACCTGGACGCCAATGAATGACAGACCGTCCAGCCGCAACGTCGACGACGTTATCATCACCGACGGTCTGACCCACCGGCCCTCCAGAGCGCCAGATTTCGAAACCGAAGCCAAGGCACTGAGCACACTCGCGTCGGCGCTTGCCGAGGATCCCGGCGCAGTGCTGCAGAAGCTGGTGGATCTGATCGTGGAGACGGGCATCGCCGGATCGGCGGGAATCAGCCTGCTCGAGGGCGACAACTTCCGCTGGGACGCGATCGCCGGCGCATGGGCGCACTTGCGCGGAGAGGGCATGCCGTTCGACGCCAGCCCATGCGGCGTGGTCGTGTCTCGCAACGCAATGCTCCTGTTCGAACATCCCGAAGAGGTATTCCCGGGCAACCAGATCGATCCCTTGATCCACGAGACACTGCTGGTGCCGTTTCACGTCGATGGTAAGCCGGTCGGGACGCTCTGGGTCCTTTCGCATGACGAGCAGCGGAAATTCGACAGCGAGGATGCCCGGCTCCTGCTGAGTCTCTCCCGTTTTGCATCCGCCGCTTACCAGCTGAACAGCGCGATGGCAGAAAACGAGAGCCATCTGCGCGAAGAGCAGGCGGCCGCCCGCCGATTGCAACGGGTCAGCACCGAACTGCTCGCTCCGGACGAGCCACAGGCGCTCTACGATCTGATTCTGGATGCAATGTCCGGGATCATGAGATCCCAGGCTGCAAGCATCCAGATGCTGGACGACAAGACCGGACAGCTGAAATTGATCCGCTCGCGCGGCTTGCACCCCAAATCTGTCGAATTCTGGCAAAATGTCGACGCGAATTCCGCAAGCGGCTGCGGCGAGGCATTGCGGGATTGCCGACGGAGGGTGATCTTCGATGTCGAGAAGCATCCTCCCTTCGAAGGGGATGCCGTCATTGACGAGTATCGCCGATCCGGATTGAGGGCCGTTCAATCGACGCCGTTGGTTGCTCGTAACGGCCGCCGTCTCGGAATGATCTCGACGCTCTGGGCGGAGCCGCACGAGCCGAGCGAGGACGACTTCCGCAGCTTCGACGTGCTTGCCCGCCAGGTGGCGGACCTCATCGAGCGATCGCAATCCGAGGAGTTGCTTCGCCACGCCGACGAGCGCTTGCGGCAATTTGGCGAGGCATCCTCCGACATTTTGTGGATGCGAGACGCCGAGACGATGCGCTGGACCTATCTGACCAGCGCCTTCGAGGAAATTTACGGCCTCAGCCGCGAAGAAGCGCTCACGGGCGACGATTTCGCAAACTGGGCGGAGCTGATCGTTCCGGAAGACCGCGAGCGGGCGCTGGAGAGTATCGACCGGGTGCGTAAGGGCGAACGTGCAGAGTTCGAATATCGCGTCCTCCGCCCGTCGGACGGACGGATAGCCTGGCTGCGGAATACCGACTTCCCAATATTCGACGAGAGTGGGCGGGTGGCGACGATCGGCGGCATCGGCAAGGACGTCACCGCGCTCAAGCAGGCCGCCCAGCATCAGCAAACCTTGCTGGCCGAGCTTCAGCACCGCGTTCGCAATACGCTCGCGCTGGTCCGCTCCATTGCCCGGCGCACGTCCGACAACAGCAGCAGCGTCGAGGAAATGATCGCCCACTTCGAGGGCCGGCTCGACGCCTTCTCGAGAGTCCAGGCCAAGCTGACCCGGCGGGCCGACAGTCGGGTAGACCTTACGTCGCTGATCGAGGACGAGATACTTGCGCACGCCGCGCGTGAAGGGGGACGGGTGCGGATCGAGGGCCCTGAAGTCGCGCTCGAGCCGAAACTGGCCGAGCGGCTGAGCCTTGCGGTCCATGAGCTTGCGACCAATGCCGTGAAGCACGGCGCGCTCGGGAACGGCAAGGGCAAGGTAAGGATTGCCTGGGAGCTGCAGCACCAGTCGAATGGCGGAATGCTCCTGTTCAACTGGCAGGAGAGCGGTGTGCGCTTGGACGAGAAGCCCGAACGCGAAGGTTTCGGAATGGATCTTCTGCGGCGGTCCTTGCCCTACGATCTCGGGGCTGAGACCGAGGTGGAGTTCCGGCCGAACGGCCTCCACTTCCAGCTCAGGATGCCGCTCAATGGTGCAGCCTGACGTCACCGCGGCACGTGTCGCCGTCATGTTCGGATGGATTCGGTAGTCTTACGCGTTGCCTTGGGTGTCGCGGGACTTTAGTCAGCGCCGTTGCTGCAACCCAAAGTCCCCATCCAAGAGCCGAGTCCCGTGCCGAGACGCGTCAAGGATTTCATCGATATCAGCGAATATACGTCGCTCGACGACCTGATCCGCTATCTCGAGACGATCAGGGACAATCTTCCGAACGGCTGCGATGCCGAGCTGAAGATCCGCGGCGACGAGGTGTTCGGCAAGCGGCTGACGATCACCTATTTCCGCGAGCAGACGCCCGAGGAGGCAGAGCTCGAGTCGAAATATGCCGGCGGCGAGGACGATGCCACGATCGAGCAGCTGAAGCGCAAGCTCGACGAGGTTCCATACAAGCTCGGTCGTTCCAAGCGCCGCGGCTAGCCGCCCGCCGCGATCGGAACTCAGCGCTGGCCGTTTCGCGCGCCGCCTTGCCCGACGAGCCTGTTGCGCTCCCAAAGTTCATAGCCGCCGACCTTGCAACGGGCGCGCGCTTTTGCGAGCGCGTCGTCGTCGCGCTCGGCCTCGATCCACTCGGCAGTCGTAATCTTTCCGGCCCCATCGAGCCGGTACAACCTGTAACTTGCCAAACGCGGGTACCCCCCAGGAGCGCGGTTAACACAGCGTTGCCGCGAAACAATTCACCTATGTTACAACGATTTAGAAAGGGCCGGTAAGTTAACGGCTGTTGTCTTCAACCCAATCCGCGTAGCTTCGCAGGATCTTGTCGATGGGCCACGTGACGATGCACGGCACGTCGTAGCTGTGGAGAGCGGCGATGCGCTCGATCAGCGCGTCGCTGTTCCAGTGATGGGTCTTCAGGATCGCGGCGACCTCGTGGGCCGTCTCAATCTTGCCCTGCCACCGGTAGATGGAGCGGACGGGCGCGAGAATGTTGATGCAGGCGGCGAGCCGCTCCTCGATCACGGCGCGGCCGATGCGCTCGGCCTCCTCGGCGTTCGCGAACACCACATAGACCGAGACGACTGACATAAGCTCACCCGTTCGCCCTGAGCTTCTCGAAGGGCTGTCCTTCCTGTTCCGTTATAGAAGAAAGGCAGGGCTTCGACAGGCTCAGCCCAATCGGTTCGTGGTTTCGGGTCGCCCGAGCTCATGTGCGCCCCAGACGGTTGCGGCGAGGAGCAACGCCCCGACGGCCTGGTGGAGCGCGGCGAGCCAGATCGCCACGCCGGACAGGACGGTAAGGATCCCGAGGATGATCTGCGTGCCGAACGTCGAATGGACCGCGATGGACGCGGGGCGGGCGCCGGGCATTTTCCGGATCTTCCTTGCAAACAGGACCATCGCCGCGACGACCACCCAGGCCCACCAGCGGTGGATAAAATGGACCAGATAGGGGTCGTTGGCGAGCGCCCAGCCGACGCCGTTGCTCCAGTCCACGCCTTCGGGGAAGAAGCGGCCCTGCATGCCGGGCCATGTCGGCGCGACCTGGCCGGCGTTGAGGCCCGCCATCCACGCGCCGTAGAGCAGCTGCACGTAGAGAATCGCGAGTGTGGCGATTGCGGGCAGGGTCAGGCGCGAAGGGCGATCTTCACCAGCTGCGGCCAGCCGCCTGAGGTCCAGCGCGACCCAGATCAGCGCGCCCATGATCGTGAGCGCGAGCAGCAGGTGCGCGGCGAGGCGGAAATGGCTGACATCGGTTCGCACCGACAGACCCGAGGCGACCATGTACCAGCCAAGCGCGCCCTGCAGGCCGCCGAGCACCAGCAGGCCGACCACCTTCCAGCCATAGCCTTTGGGGATTTCGCGCCGCACGGCGAACCAGAGCAGCCCGAGGCCGAAGACGAGCCCGATCGTCCGGCCGAGCAGGCGATGCGTGAACTCCCACCAATAGATGTGCTTGAATTGCGCGAGGGTCATTCCCGCGGGGCCGTTGATCTGCCGATATTCGGGGATGCGCTTGTAGAGATCGAAGGCGTGCTCCCAGTCTGTCTGCGTCAGCGGCGGGACGGCGCCGGTGATGGGCTTCCATTCGGTGATGGAAAGACCGCTTTCGGTGAGCCGGGTGATGCCGCCGACGACGACCATCGCGAACACCAGCGCCGCGACCGCGAACAGGAGGTTCGAAAGGGCCCGCGGGTGCGAACGCGGTTCGGCGGTCGATGCCGCAGTTGCCGAAAGGGTGGAGTCCATGGCCGCGGCCTATGCCCGTGCGCCGAGCCGTGGGGCAAGCGCGAGAATCGCCTGTATGTTATGTTGTATCTTCGCGCCGGTTCGCATATATGCGTGCCAAATGACGCAGGCGGCAATCAGGACCGGCCGGCTTGACCGGCTTGCGATGGGGCTTTCGGGCCTCTGCGTCGTCCATTGCGTGACGACCGCGGTGCTGCTGGGCCTTCTCGCATCCGCCGGCGGCTTCCTGGGCCGGCCCATTTTCCATGAGGTCGGACTCACACTGGCGATGATCGTCGGTGCGTTCGCGCTCGGCAGGGGAATCCTGGAGCACGGCTTCATGCTCCCGAGCGCGATGGGCGCGCTCGGCCTCGGAGTGATGGCCGGAGCGCTGAGCCTGCCAGAAGGCGGCCACGAGCCCATCTATACGGTAGCGGGGGTCATGATCCTCGCGCTTGGCCACCGGCTCAACGTGATGGCAGCCGAGCACGACTTCTGATTGCTTGCCCACGGGTTGGGCGAGGTTTATCCCGGATCGACATGGTTCATCACGATCATCATCTGCACGAGGGCGAGTCGCTGAAGGAAGCGGCGCGCGAGCATCTGACGCAGCAGGGGGAGCAGTGGACGGAAATGCGCGCCGCCGTGTTCGACGCTTTGGCGAGCTTCGACAAGCCGGCGAGCGCCTATGACATCGCCGAGGCCGTCTCCAAGGCGCAGGGGCGGCGCGTCGCCGCCAACAGCGTCTATCGGATCCTCGACCTGTTCGTGAACGCGAACCTCGCGCGCCGCGTCGAGAGCGCCAACGCCTATCTCGCGAACCAGCATCCCGAGTGCCTGCACGACTGCATCTTCCTGATCTGCGACACGTGCGGGCAGACTGTGCATATCGACGACGACAGCCTGTCAGGCGGCGTCAGGAAGGCGGCGAAGAGCGCCGGCTTTTCCGCGCCGCGCCCGGTCATCGAGGTGCGCGGCACGTGCGGCGATTGCGAAGAACGCTGAGCAATATCTGAGCAATCGCTGAAATCGCGCCCCCGCTGGGGCATGTGGGTGACTTCGGGCGTTCCTCCGCGTAAGTGCACCGCCCGATGAGTGACCGCCCCGAAACCCCGCTGCTGGATCAAGTCCACTATCCGGCCGACATTCGAGCGCTATCGAAAGAGCAGCTCCCGCAGCTCGCCGATGAGCTGAGGCAGGAGACGATCTCGGCCGTGTCGGTGACCGGCGGGCACCTGGGTGCGGGCCTCGGCGTCGTCGAGCTGACGGTCGCGCTTCACTATGTCTTCGATACGCCCAATGACCGGCTGGTGTGG
>CBHTSV010000325.1:0-12250 GCA_966095215.1 uncultured Sphingomonas sp.
CCGAGGATCGGCCCTGCGCAGGGTGCCCACAGCAGGCCGGTCGCAACTCCGAGCACAATCGACGACCAGATGCTTTCGCCCTGGCCTTCGCGTTCTGTCAGCCGCGATCCCATCGCCACCAGCGGGCGAGTCAGCCGGTCGGATACGCTTGGGAAAACCAAGGCGATGCCGAAAAGAGCGAGCAGCACCAGCGCCGCCCAGCGGCCGACCGCATTGGCGCGCACGGCCCAGCCGCCGCCGACGGCCGCGAGCGTTGCGACAATTGCGAAGGTCGCGGCCATGCCGCCGAGCATCGGCAGAGTGCTCCTGACGAAGCTGCGGTCCGCGCGCGCGAAGACGAAGGGCAGCACCGGCAGGATGCACGGGCTGAGAATGGTCAGGATTCCGCCGAGATAGGCGAGCAGGATGATCAGCACGATTGTGTTTCTCCGGTGTTGGACCGTTCGAGGCAGTTACGCTGACGCGCGATCACCGGATGCACCATCAAATGCATCCGTCCGCCGATCGACGCCGTAGCTTCGTCCGCAGCTGTTCGAAAGCTGCGACAAACCAGGGAGCTACATCATGAAGAGCATCAAACTGTGCGCGGCGCTGGGGCTCGCGCTCGCGATGTCGAGTGCGCCGGCAATCGGCAATCCGATGGTCGGCGGGGCGGCCATGTATCCGACGAAGAACATCGTTCAGAACGCCATCAATTCGAAAGACCACACGACCTTGGTCGCGGCGGTCAAGGCGGCGGGCCTGGTCGACACCTTGTCCGGGAAGGGCCCGTTCACCGTCTTCGCGCCGACCAACGCCGCTTTCGCGAAGCTGCCGGGCGGAACCGTCGAGATGCTGGTCAAGCCGGAGAGCAAGGCGAGCCTGACCAACATCCTGACCTACCACGTGGTCCCCGGCCGGATCACGGCTCAGCAAATCGCGTCGATGGCAGCGCGCAACCACGGCACTGCGACGCTCAAGACCGTCGAAGGCGAGAACCTTCGTTTCATGAAGAGTGGCAAGGGCTGGGTGGTCGTCGACGCCAAGGGCGGCAAGTCGCGCATCACGATCGCGAATGTCATGCAATCGAACGGCGTCATCCACGTCATCGATACGGTGCTGATGCCGTAAGGCAGGTGGGTGAGACGGGAGGGTGCCGCCCTTCCCGTCAGCCCGGCTTTTGGCTTAGAAAATCGACCGGTAATGAACCGCGCGACGACAATGGCGCCGAACCTGACCAGTCAGAGCCTTGAGCTTGTGCATTTGCTCGACGCTGTCGCGCGCGGCGATCGTGGCGCGCTCTCGGAAGTTTATGCACGCACCTCGGCGAAGCTTTACGGCATCTGCCTTCGGCTTCTCGAAAGCGAGACCGACGCCCAGGATGCGTTGCAGGAAGCTTATGTAACCGTGTGGCAGAAGGCGTCGCGGTTCGATGCTTCCAAGGCCAGTCCGATCACCTGGCTTTGCGTGCTCGCCCGAAACAAGGCGATTGACCGGCTGCGCCAGCGGCCGATGGCGACGGAGGAGCTGGATGAGGCCATTGCCGTTCCCGACTCGGGCCTGACCGCGCTGGAACTGGTCGAACAGGCGCAGGAATCCGATCGTTTGTCGCGCTGCCTCGACGAGCTGGAGGAACGGACCCGGTCGATGATCCGCGCGGCCTTCCTGGAAGGAGCCACTTACAGTCAGTTGGCCGACCGCGAAGCGGTGCCCTTGGGGACGATGAAGAGCTGGATCAGGCGCGGGCTTCTGCGCCTTCGCGGGTGTCTTGAACGATGACCGACGAACGCGACCGCAACGACGAACCCCGGCAGCTCGCGGCCGAGCTCGCTCTCGGCGTGCTCGAGGGTGACGAGCTCATACGGGCGCGAGCCATGGCCTCGACCGATGCAGAGTTTCGAAATGAGGTCGCACGCTGGTCGGGGCGGCTCGCGCCGCTGCTCGATGAAGTCGAGGCCGCGACGCCGCCAGATGACGTGTGGCGCCGAATCGAAGCGCGTCTCGGTCCAGCGCCGGCGAACGACAACATCCTCGTCTTGAAGCGGAGCGTCGGCATGTGGCGCGCGGTCGCTGCCGCCGCCATGGCGTTGGCCGCCAGCCTCGCAATCGTCCTGCTCGTGCAGCCGCGAGCAGTCGCGCCCACCGCGCCGCCGGTTAGGGCGGGTGCACCGATGGTCGCCACGATGGGCGACCAGAAGGAGATGATGCTGGTTGCAAGCTGGGATCCGGCGAGCCGCCACCTGGTTCTGGCCGTCACGGGGGACCTGCCCGCCGATCCTCGCCATTCGCATGAGCTCTGGGTCATTCCCGCCGACGGCAAGCCGCGGTCGCTGGGCGTCATGCCTGACGCAAAGCAAACCCATATGCAGCTGGCCGAAGCTTTGGCGGAACTCATGCGCGAAGGAGCGACGGTCGCGATCTCGGTCGAACCGCGCGGAGGCTCGCCTACGGGCGCGCCGAGCGGCCCGGTCGTCGCCTCCGGCGCGCTTCGTTCGGCGTGACGATGCATCCGGCCGCCGTTCCCGCTCGTAGCTGCGACGGCAAGGACGAAAAGAGGTCGAAGATGATGGACAAGGCCATGGATCGGAGGACGGCGATCGGCGCCACCGGCACCGCGCTCATCGGGTTGCTTCTACTGCGAAACCCCGGGCCGGCCGGCGCCGCCCGCTTCGCTGTCATGCACAGCCGCGACGAATGGCGTCGGATGCTCGGGCCGCAGCGATACGCCGTGCTTCGCGAGGCCGCGACCGAGCGGCCTTTCACCAGCCCGCTGCTCAAGGAGCATCGCCGCGGCACCTTCGTCTGCGCCGGCTGCGCGCAAGCGCTCTTCAGCTCGTCGACCAAGTTCGAGAGCGGGACGGGCTGGCCGAGCTTCTGGCGTGCATTGCCGCACGCAGTCGTGACGCGCGCCGACCACAGCCTGCTGATGGAGCGGACGGAAGTGCTCTGTTCCCGCTGCGGCGGGCATTTGGGCCACGTCTTCGACGACGGCCCGAAGCCGACGGGCCTGCGCTACTGCATGAACGGGCTGGCGCTGAAGTTCAGGCCGGCCTGAGGCTTACGCGACGATGCGCAGCTTCCGGCGCGAGCCCGGCGCGTTGTAGCACACCATGCCGAGCTCAGCCTGGAGCCGCTCGAGCTCGCGCTCCTTGGCCTCTTTCGCGGCCTCGGCGTAACGCTTCTCGACCTCGGCCTCTTCCTCGGTCTGGGCCCGGAAATAGCTGATGGTGATCCGCCGTCCGAACACATCGTCGCCGCGGAGGCGCAGCTCGGCATCGCAATCCTCAGGCAGGCTGTCGCGTATTCCAGCCAGTTTCTCTATCAGCTCGTCGAGCGAAACATGGTCCGCGATATCGACGAACTCCTTGACGCGTCTACTCATTCGTGACCCTCCCCGGCCCCCGGGGCGTTAATTACTTCCCGCGCGATTCCACGCGCAACACTGAAGGTGGGTTTATCCCCAGGGAAGTTGCCCCTCTGTGAATCACGGTGAAATCCTAGAGTCAGGAAAAATGACCGTCACGCTCTCTGCCGGCAGGCTCAAGGTCACGCTAAATCCTTCTGTTGGCGGGAGTATTTCGGCTTTCGAGTGGATCGACGCGGATCGCGAACGGCCGATATTGCGCAAATGCAACAGTCAGTCCGAAAACGTTCTCGAAGCGTCCTGCTTCCCACTCGTGCCCTACGTGAACCGCATTCGCGGCGGCCGATTCTCTTTTCGCGGCCGTGAGATACGGCTGATGCCGAACATGCCCGGAGACCCCAGCCCGCTGCATGGCCAGGGTTGGCTGAACCCCTGGACCGTCGAGGAAACCGAGAGCTCCCGCGCGGTTCTCAGCTACCGTCATCACGCCGGCGAATGGCCGTGGGACTATGAGGCTCGGCAGGAATTAACGCTTGACGACAGACGCCTCACCATTCGCCTGACCTGCCGGAACGGGAGCGACGGGCCGATGCCCTGCGGGCTGGGCCAGCATCCTTATTTCCCCTGCGGTCCGAAGACGCTCCTCGACACGCGGGTCAGCGACGTGTGGACCATCGACGAGCATGTCCTGCCGGTGGAGAAGGTGCCCGCCGTTGGCCGGTTCGATCTCAAGCGCCGCCCGGCTTGCGGGCAGGACCTCGATCATGGCTTCGAAAACTGGGGCGGGCTGGCCTGGATGGGCGATCCCGGCTGGCCGTACGACGTGCTGCTTTCCTCGACAGCCGCCGGATTCTTCCAGCTCTATTCGCCTCCTGAAGGCGGCATCTTCGTCGCGGAGCCGGTCACTCATGCCAATGCCGCTCTCAACGCCCCGGAAGCCGACTGGCCGGAACTCGGAATGCGGGTGCTCGAACCGGACGAGGCGATGAGCCTCGACATGCGGCTCGAGGTCGTCCCGAAATAGCGCCCGTTCAGGTTGAAGCCGGGAAATCTGCCCTATATAGCCCGCTCTTCCTGCCTGGGGCCGCAATCCGGAGACGTGGGTGAGTGGCTGAAACCAGCGGTTTGCTAAACCGCCGTACGGGGGATTCCCGTACCGAGGGTTCGAATCCCTCCGTCTCCGCCACCGTTCCGATAGGCTGAGCCTCCGCTACGGCGAATCCACGCTCTAACGGCAGTCCGAAGCGTTTTATCCGCATCAGGTCCCCCAAGGACCCCGGAAAGGAACGCCAAATGCCTAAACAGATGACCACCCAGACCGGCCAGAGCGATTATGCGCGCCACATGCGCGACCAGCGCGGGCGCCAGCGGCAGTCATCGCCGAGCCATCAGAGAGGCCGCGGCGGCGGCAATCGCAAGTAACCTCGTCGGATAATCCCGTATTGTGCGGCGGCGCTTCGGCGTCGCCGCTTGCCTATGCGATGCGCGGCAGCCGCTGTTCCCCCGTTCCCCAATTCTTGAGCTTCCGGCTCTTCGCCCGTTTCAGCAGCGTTTCGACGTCCGCGATGCAGAAGGCGTCGGAGCGGTCGATATCCGCGAGTTCGTCCCAGCTGACCGGCGTTGCGACCGGCATTCCAGAGCGGGCCCGAGCGGAATAGGGCATGATAGCGGTCGCGGTGCGCTGGTTGCGCTGGAAGTCCAGGAAGATCCGGCCGCGGCGCCGCGGCTTCGGGAGAGCGACGGTGAAGCGCTTCGTGTCCGCTTCGGCGAGCGCGATGCAGAATGCCTTGGCGAACTCGCGCACCTGGTCCCAGTCGGCCTCGGGCAGCAGCGGGACGACGATGTGGATGCCCTTGCCGCCGCTCAGCAGCGCAAAGTTTTCGAGGCCGAGCGCGTCGAACGAGCGATGGAGCTGGAATGCCGCTTCCTTCACTGTCTCGAAGCTGAGCTCCGGATCGGGATCGAGGTCGATGACCAGCCGGTCGGGAGTCTCGACCTCGCCGGCGCGGCTGCCCCAGCCGTGGAACTCTACCGTCTGCACGTTCGCGCAGGCGGCGATCTCGTCGCTGGTTTCGACGTAGAGATATTTCTCCGTCCGTCCATTCTTCTGGAGCACCGGCTCGAAGTGGACGAGGCTGTCGAACTCCTTGCCAGTCGGCGGATGTTCGCGGTTGCGCTGGAAGAAGCATTTGCCCTCGCGGCAGCGGAACAGGTTGAGCATCCGCCGCGAGAGAAAGGGAAGCATGATCGGCGCAACGATCTGGTAATAGAGCGTCGTCGCGCGCACGCTGATGTCAGGCTTTTCGTAGGTCGGCTCTGGCGTCCACACCATCAGCCCTAAACGCGCAATGCAGCAGCGGCCTCCGCTTCACGTTTCAAATTCCGGGCGAGCTGGGCCATTCCGTTGAGGTACTGCGGCGGGACGTGGACGTCGCGGTAGTCGAGTTGGGCGGCGGCTCGGAGGGTCCAGAAGGGGTCGATCAAATGCGGCCTCGCCAGCGCCACCAGGTCCGCGCGGCCGGCGGCGAGGATCGAATTGGCGTGGTCGGGCTCGTAGATGTTGCCGACGGCCATGGTCGCGAGGCGGCCCTCGTTGCGGATTTTGTCGCTGAACGGCGTCTGGAACATGCGGCCATAGACGGGCTGCTGCTCGGCCCAGGTCTGGCCCGCCGACACGTCGATCAGGTCCGCGCCCTCGCGCGCGAAGGCTTCACCTATCTCGACCGCGTCGTCGGGCGTGATGCCGTTCTCGCCCGCCCAGTCGGTTGCCGAGATGCGGATCGACATGGGTTTGTCGGCCGGCCAGGCAGCGCGCATCGCCGCGAAGACTTCGAGCGGGTAGCGGAGGCGGTTCTCGAGCGAGCCGCCATATTCGTCGGTGCGATTGTTCTGCAGCGGGGTGATGAAGCTCGACAGCAGATAGCCGTGCGCGGCGTGCAGCTCGACCATGTCGAAGCCGCAGTCGAGCCCCATGCGCACCGCTGCCACGAACTGATCGCGCACCATGTCCATGTCGGCACGGGTCATGGGCCGCGGTACCTGATTGACGGGGGTCCAGGGCAAGTCGCTCGCCGACATGACCGGCCAGTTGCCATCGTCGAGCGGGACGTCGTTGCCTTCCCACCCAAGCTTGGTCGAGCCCTTGGGGCCTGAATGGCCTAGCTGGAGGCAGATCTTCGCGGTCGAATTGGCGTGGACGAAATTCACGATCTTCTTCCACGCGGCGACATGCTCGTCGTTCCACATGCCGGTGCAGCCTGGACTGATCCGGCCTTCAGGCGAGACGCAGGTCATCTCGGTGAAAACGAGGCCCGCGCCCCCGAGCGCGCGCTCGCCCAAATGCACGAAGTGGAAGTCGTTGGGCACGCCGTCGACCGCCGAGTACATTGCCATGGGGGAGACGGTGATGCGGTTCTGCACCTCCATCTCGCGCATCCTGAACGGCGCGAACATCGGCGGCGCGGTCTTGTTCGAGCGGCCGTTGGTCGCGCGCTTCCAGAACCAGCGCTCGACGCCTTCGAGCCATTCGCGGTCGCGCAGGCGCAGGTTCTCGTGGCTGATGCGCTGGCTGCGGGTGAGGAGCGAGTAAGCGAATTGCAGCGGCTCGAAATGGAGGTAGCGCTCCAGGGTCTCGAACCATTCCGTCGAGTTGCGCGCGCTGTTCTGGAGCTTCAGCACCTCCAGGTTGCGCTCGGCCTGATATTCGTCGAGCGCGGCTTCCAGGCTGAGACCTTTCCGGTTGAGCACGTCCGCGAGCTTGATCGCATCCTCAAGCGCGAGCTTGGTGCCGGAGCCGATGGAGAAGTGCGCCGTGTGCGCGGCGTCGCCGAGGAGGATGACGTTGCCGCTCGCCCAGCGTTCGCACTTGATGCGGCGGAAGTTGAGCCAAGCGGCCGAGCCGACGAGGTGCGATGCGTTCGACTGGAGCGAGTGGCCGTCGAGATACTTGGCGAAGAGCTTCTCGCAGGCGGCGATGCTCTGGTCCTGCGACATCTTGTCGAAACCGAAGCGGGCCCACGTCTCTTCCGAGCATTCGACGATGAAGGTCGAGGAGTCGGGCGCGAATCGGTAGGCATGCGCCCAGATCCAGCCGTGCTCGGTCTCCTCGAAGGCGAAAGTGAACGCGTCGAAGACCTTGGACGTGCCGAGCCAGACGAACTTGTTGCGGCGGACGTCGACGTCGACGCCGAACGCCTCGGGTGCCGCATCGCGGAAGCGCGAATTGGCGCCGTCGGACGCGATGACGAGATCGTAGCCGCGCCACTTCGGGTCCGCAGGATCGCACTCAGCCTCGAAGTGCAGCGTCACGCCGAGCTCACGCGCCCGGTCCTGCAGGATTTGGAGGAGCTGTTTGCGGCCGATGCCGATGAAGCCGTGGCCGCCCGAGGTGATGCACTGCCCGCGGATGTAAACGTCGATATCGTCCCAATGCGCGAACTCTTCGGTGATGATCTTCGCCGAAACCGGATCGTTGCGGGTGATGTTGTCCACGGTGAGGTCGGAGAAGACGACGCCCCAGCCGAAGGTCACGCCGGGCGCATTACGCTCGAACACCTCGATCTCGTGGCCCGGATCGCGCAGCTTCATCGTGATCGCGAAATAGAGCCCGGCCGGCCCGCCGCCGATGCAGGCGATTTTCATGGAGTCAGACCCCCAATGGTCCGAATGTTCACAATGACGAGCATGTTTTCGCACACCGACAGCCAAGACTTAGGCGGTTTCGTCGGAAAGACCGGCGCGGGAAAGCGAAACCGCATCGCTACAGCATGGCACAGCAGCGCGCCTGTAGGACAGCGCGAATCTGTGCTCTATAGTCGGCCAATCGACTCTGGGAGGTACTGTATGAGGACTTTGTGCGTGCTTTCACTGCTGCTGGCCGCAACATCCATGCCGGCCGCGGCGGCAGTCAGCGTTGAGACCGCGAACGGCGACTGGAGCAAGCTGCCCCAGCTCAGCCAGCGCGGCTACGATCACCTGAGCGAGAAGATGCAGGCGAAGCTGTACGAGATCGCCGATTCGAAGCAGTGTCCGTCGTTCGTTCTGAAGTACGACCGGCTCGACTTAAGAGTCAGCTTCGCCGTGCAGTACGGGCCCGACAACACTCTGACGCGCATCGTGATGCCGAAGCTCGACTGCCCTGAAGCAGAAAGCGTCCTGGGCGGCACTCTGCTGGAGATGATCCAGGCGGGCGATTACGCGCCGACGGGGAAGAGCCGGAACGGCTGGTACCAGGGCGGACTGGGCTTCAGCTTCGCCGGAAAGAACGCAGATGCGCCGGCCGTCGTGCAGCCGAATAATCCGGAGGTCGCGAAGACTGCGACCGCAAAGGACCCAAATGAGATCGTTTGCGAAAAGGTCCCGATTCTGGGCTCACGCCTCGAGACCAAGCGCATCTGCATGTCACGCTCCAAATGGGCCGAGCAGCAACGCCTCGATCGCGAAGAAGTCTCTCGTGCTCAGATCCAGCGGCCTTGCAAGGATACTTGCTGAGGACCCTCAGCCGGCAGATCGGATGAATTCTTCGATTATCCGGTTGAATTCGTCCGGCTTCTCGAGATTGGTGAGGTGCCCCGCGCCTTCGATTTCAGCGTAACGCGCGGCGCGGATCAGGTCGCAAAGATCGTGTGACAGTGCGGGCGGAGTGATCCTGTCCTCGCTGCCGCAGATGACGAGCGTCGGCACGTCGATCGCCGCCGCCCGGTCGCGCTGGTCGGCAAGCCAGACCGCTTCAGCGCCGAGGCGGTAGGCGGCAGGGTCGATGTGCGCCATCGTCTCGACGAATTCGGTCCGGACCGCGGGGTTCGCGGGTTGGGCGAGCACCACATCCACCCGTGCTTCCGCCATGGCGCGAAGGTCTCCGGTCGCCGCCAAGGACCGTTCGTAAATGGTGCGCCCGCCGGGATGGACGGCGAAGCTATCGGCGAGGATCAGCGAAAGGCAGCGCTCCGGGGCGAGCGCGTGCATTGCGATGGCGACCACGCCGCCGAGGGACAGGCCGCAGACATGCACCTGGCTGCGGCCCATCGCGTCGAGCGCGGCCAAGGCGGCACGTGCATAATCGTCGCGCGTCGCGCCTTCGCGCGTTTCGCTTTCGCCATAGCCCGGATAATCGATCGCGATGGCCGTGTTGCGCCCGCGGAAATGATCGAGCTGCGGCCGCCACACTTCCTTTGTCGAGCCAACCCCGTGCAGGAACAGGATCGCCGGCTCGGCATCCGTGGCATTGGCCGCGATGCCGATGATTCCGAAGCTGGTCAGGACATCGCTCATGGCTTCATCTTGGCAGGGCGGCTTGCCCCACGCTAGCGTCGCGCAATGGCGCGAATGACGGTCAACGGCGAGGCGATCAACTACAGGCTCGATCCCGAGACGCCTTTGCTATGGGCGCTGCGCGACGCATCCAACCTCACCGGCACGAAATATGGCTGCGACAGCCGCGACTGCGGGGCCTGCACGGTCATGATCGACGGGCATGCGGTGCTGAGCTGCAGCGTCGCGATCGGCGCGCTCGAAGGCGCCGACGTGACCACGATCGAGGGATTGTCGGGCGACGGCTCGCATCCGGTCCAGCAGGCGTGGCTCGCCGAGCAGGTGACGATGTGCGGCTATTGCGAGCCGGGTTTCATCATGGCCATCGCCGCGCTGCTTCAGGCGAGTGCTTCGCCGACGGACGAGCAGATCGCCGCGTTGCCCAACATCTGCCGCTGCGGCGCCTATCCGAGAATCCGCAAGGCGATCCGCCGGGCATCGCAATCTGCGACCGCCGCAACAGCAGTCCAAACGGCCCCGAAACGGTTAAGCCTCGGCTCATCTCAAGAGGAGCAGGACGCCGATCAATAGGCGAAAAGGTCTCGGTCATGCGTAAGTTCCTCATTTCAATCCTTCTTGCGAGCGCTGCGGCGACACCCGCGCTCGCGGGGCCCAACGGTCCCAGATGGGGTGCGGCGAACCCCGATCAGACGGAGACGCAAAGCGACTCGCGCGCCGAGCGCCGCCAAGCGCGGGCCGAGCGGTCCGGCGGGAGCCAAGCGCAATCGAATAGCGGCCAGACAGAGGTTCGCCCGTTCGCTGGCGGCCGGGGACAAGCCCAGTCGGACAATGGCCAGGCGGAGGTCCGCTCGTTCGGAGGCCGCGGCCGTGCGAGCTTTGGGGGTGGTCCGGCCGCCGACTCGTCCGACAATGTCAGCGGTTTCCGCGGCGGGGAGGTCGGCCAGGGCTCTAACGCCGTGACCCGCTCAACGATCCGGCAGCAGCAGGCCGACGAGGGCAGGCCGACTCGCCCGACCAATTGGCAGACGCACGAGCGGCGGATCGGCGACGCTTCGATCGGCATCCGGCGGCATGGATCCACCGATGACGGCGCCGAGCAGCAGGCGCCGAGCTCGGGCGGCCGGAGCATCCAGTGGCGCCGTCTGCCGAAGACCGGTTCGGGCGACCTGGTCCAGCCGGATCGCCCGCTGCCGCGGGTCTTGCGGACGCGGGTTCCGGTGATCAGCCACACGCCTCGGGAAGGCACGCAGCCTCCGCCGCGCACGGACTTCGCCCGCCGGACCGCGTCTGCGGTGCACTGGAACACCGACTGGCGGCACAACCACAGGTACGACTGGTGGAGCTGGCGCCGCACGCATCGCAGCTTCTTCCATCTCGGCTTTTACTATGACCCGTTCGGCTGGGGGTATCAGCCCTATTCGATCGGCTGGCGGCTCTGGCCGGCCTATTACAGCAGCCGCTACTGGATCAGCGACCCCTGGTATTACCGACTGCCTTATGCGCCGCCGGGATATCGCTGGATCCGCTATTATGACGACCTGCTTCTCGTGGACATGTGGGACGGCCAGGTAATCGACGTGATCTACGATTTCTTCTGGTAGACAGAAGCCGACGTTTTGACGAAGGGGCGTTGCGCCGTTGATGCAGCGCCCCTTCTGCTTTACCGGCCTAACACACTCTCACTTCTCAGGTGATTTCCCAATGTCGCTCGCCCGATTCCTGACGGTGTCCGCATTTCTCGCGCTTGGGTTAGCTGCACCGCTGGCAGCCAAGCCTGCTCCCGCAACGTCGGCCGCAGTGCAGCAGAGCGCGCACGAGCGGCTGTTCAAGCTGTTCAAGGAAAGCGATGAGGCCTCGCTCAAGCGCAATCCGATCAACGCGCTCTTCCGCGGCGACATGCGCTATGCGGACCGGCTCGGCGACCTGTTCAGCGACAGACATTTCCAGGCCGAGAAGGCTGCGGCGCAGCACGACCTCGCGGCGCTCCACGCGATCCCGCGCGGCCAGCTGAGTCCGACGGACCAGCTCGCCTATGACGTGTTCGATTACCAGACGAAGGACACGCTGCGCGCTCTTCAGCCGGACCTGCTGAAGCTCAACGAAGCGCTGCCGATGAATCACTTCTTCGGCATCCACACTGCCTATCCGACGCTGTCGAGCGGACAGGGCGGGGCGCCCTACAACAACGTCACCGATTATGAGAACGGTCTGAAGCGCAACCGCGACTTCGCGGCGAACCTCGACGAAGCCATCCGCCAGTGGCGCAAGGGCGAAGCCGAGGGCGTCGTCGACACGAAGCTGACGGTCCGCAACATGATCGAGCAGCTCGACAGCCAGCTGAAGCTCAGCCCCGAGGACTCGCCGTACTGGGGTCCGATCAAGAATTTCCCGTCGTCGATCGGAGCGGCCGAGCGCGCGCGGCTGACGACCGAGTACCGCAACTCGATTGCGAATGTGATTTATCCGGCGCTGACTCGGATGCGATCGTTCCTGAGGCAAGAGTATCTCGGCCATGCCCGCGAAGGCGTCGGCGAGATGTACATGAAGGGCGGCGACAAGCCCTACCGCTACCAGGTGCAGTCGACGACGACGCTGCCGATGACGCCCGAGGAGATTCATCAGCTCGGGCTCAAAGAG
>CBHTSV010000326.1:0-2487 GCA_966095215.1 uncultured Sphingomonas sp.
ATTGATGGGTGTTTTGCCTCGCGTCCTGATCGTCGGCCTCGCCGGCCTTGCATTCGCTTCACCGGTGATCGGGCAGAAATCCGACGACCAGATCAATCCGAAGTCGGTCGCGCTCCAGCGGCAGGGGCAGGCCCTGCTCTCCGCCGGGAAGCTCGAGGCTGCCGACGACGTGCTCGAAACCTCGCTGGCGGTCGATCCGCGCAATCGCGGCGCGTTCGTCGACCTCGCCCGGGTCGCGGAAAGGCAGCACCTGTTCGGTAAGGCAATCCGGATGACCAATAAGGCTCTCCAGCTCGAGCCCAACGATCTCGATGCGATCGCTGTCCAGGGCGAGGCGATGGTCGAGCTCGGTGCCGTGGCGAGGGCGCAGCAGAACCTGCAGAAGCTGCAGTCGATCTGCGTCAAGGGATGTCCGCAGGTGGCCCAGCTGTCGGCCGTGATCAGCCGCGGTCCGACCGTCGCGGCGGCGAAGACGCCCGAGGTTCCGAAGAAGAATTGACGGGTCCGACAGCCGGTCACCGCGGCCTTCGAGCCGGGGGTCTAGCTTCGTTTGAAAGAAAAGGCGGATCCCGGATCAAGTCCGGGACGACGACAGGATCCTCGCAACTTCGACGAACTCGGCCACGCTGAGTGTTTCCGCGCGCCGCTGCGGATCTATTCCCACGGTTCGGAGTGCGTCGAGTGCCCCAGGATATGACTTGAGGCTGGAGCGCAACATTTTCCGCCGCTGACCGAAGGCCGCTTCCGTCAGCCGCTCCATTATCTTGGGATCCACGCCGCCGGGCGCCTCGGCTGGAACGATGTGGACCACGGCCGAAGTCACCTTCGGCGGGGGAACGAAGGCGGAGCGGTTCACATTCATGGCAATTCGGGCGTGCGCCCGCCATTGCGCCGCGACCGACAGTCGGCCGTAGGCATCGCTGTCCGGCCGGGCGACGATGCGTTCGGCGACCTCCTTCTGGAACATCAACGTCAGCGAGCGCCACCAGGGCGGCCATTCCCCGGCGAGCCATTTCAGCAGGAGGGCCGTCCCGACATTGTAGGGAAGATTGGCGACGACGTGCGCGCCCTCGCCGATCAGCGAACGTTCGTCGATCTGGAGCGCATCGCCTTCGACGACGTGAAGCCTGTCGCCGAACTCCTGCTGTAGCTCCGCCAGAGCCGGGATGCACCGGCGGTCGCGCTCGACGGCCAGGACGCTCGCTCCGGCTTCGAGAAGTGCGCGCGTAAGGCCGCCCGGCCCAGGCCCGACCTCATAGACGCGCTCTTCCCGGAGCGGACCCGGGATAGCCGCGATGCGCGCGAGCAGCTGCCGGTCGAGGATGAAATTCTGCCCGAGCGACTTGCTCGCGCTCAGTCCGTGCCGGGCGATGGTGTCGCGAAGCGGCTCGGGCGCTTTGCTCAAGCGGTCTCCGCGCGAATCTGGGCGCATTCCGTCGCCATCCGGATCGCCGCCGCCATCGGGCGGGGATCGGCGCAATCCTGCCCTGCGATGTCGAAGGCGGTTCCGTGGTCGGGCGCGGTCCGGACGATGGGCAGGCCGAGCGTAACGTTCACCGCCTCTTCGAAGTGCAGCGCCTTGACTGGAATTAGGGCCTGATCGTGGTACATGCAGAGAGCGGCGTCATAGTGGGCGCGCGCTCGCGCATGGAACATCGTGTCGGCCGGGTGCGGGCCCGTAACGATCCAGCCCTCGTCGGCCAAGGCTGCGATCGCAGGCTCGATGACTTCGATTTCGGCCCGGCCGAGAGATCCGCCCTCGCCGGCATGGGGGTTGAGCCCGGCAACCGCGAGCCGCGGCTCCGCAATGCCGAAGTTGCGCTGAAGTCCGCGCAGTGTCGCCCGCCCCCGCGATTCGATCAGCGAGACAGTCAGGCTGTCGGGCACGTCGCGGACCGGAAGGTGCGTCGTCACCGGCACCGTTCGGAGGGTAGGGCCCGCGAGCATCATCACGACATTGGCCGGCGCCACGCCGCAGCGCTCTGCGACGAACTCCGTCTGGCCCGGGTGCTGGAAGCCGATAGCGTAAAGCTGCTCCTTGGCGACCGGGCCCGTCACCACCGCCGAAGCCGATCCCGAGCGCGCGAGGCCGACCGCAATCTCCAGCGAATCGAGTGAAGTGTGCGCGCCAGCGACGCTCGGATGGCCGGGCATGTCGGCCTTGGCCGCGGCCAGCTGGATGAGCGGCAATCCATAGTCGAACGCCGAATCGGCCTCGCGCGGGTCCGCGACAATCTCGATCGGTCCGTCCCAAACGGCCGCGACCGAGCGCGGGTCACCGATCGCGACGAACGACGGAAGGTCCGGGCCCACCTCGAAGGCATGGTGACTCAGCGCCTGGTCTCCCTCCGGCGGATGACCGACGTGAGCATCACCGACATCCACCTCGTCGCCCAGGTCAAGGTTCGCGCGAAGGGCATTCCGCCGGAACCGACGGAACAGGACAGCGAGCAAATCTCCATGCGGCGCGTCCGCGACGAATTGGTA
>CBHTSV010000327.1:0-2425 GCA_966095215.1 uncultured Sphingomonas sp.
GTGACAGTGCTCGAATATCGCCAGGCGCGGGCGTTCATCCTCGCGCGCGATTGAGCGGCGAGGCGATACCCGACGGCAGGCTCATTGATGATGAGCGCCGGATGTGCGGGGTCCTTCTCGAGCTTCTGGCGCAGCGACCGGATGGCGACCCTCAGATATTCCGTCTGGCGTTCCTGCGCCGGTCCCCACGCCGTCCGGAGCAGATGCTCGTGGGTGAGCACCCGGCCCGGTTGCTTGGCGAGCTCGGCGAGAACGGCATATTCCTTGGGCGTCAGATGCACCGCCGCGCCATCTTTCGACACCGCGCGCCGGAAGAGATCGATCGTGACTCCGTTGAGCTCGATCGCCTTGCGATCGGACTCCGGGCTGAGTTCGAGCACGTTCGAAAGATAACGCTGGAGCTTCGACGCTTCGTTTCCGATGGTCGAAAGCATTTCCTTGTCGGCCGACCCACTGCGCCTCAGCTCGCCCACCGCCCTTCCGATGGCCGACAATGGGGGCTTGAGATCGTCGCCGATCGACGCAAGCAGGGACGAGCGGAGCCGGTCACGCTCGCGAAGGGTGTTGAACTCACGCGCCTCGGCTTCGAGGCGCGCCCGCTCCAGCGCAAGCGCGAGCTGGTCGAGCAGGTTCATGACGAGCGGCAGTTGCTCTTCGCCGACGGGCGGCATTCCGTCGTCACGCGCCAACCCCATGGCGGCAATAACCGCCTCCCCGGCCCGAACCGGATGGAACACCCATTCGGCGGGCTGGCTGCGCGAAGTGCCGCGCCCCGCAGATTCCCCGGATTCGATGGTGAGTGCAGCGGCGGCGACGTCGCTGGGCGTCAGCCGGTTGCCTTCGGGAAAGGCGGCGACGATTCGCGGCTCCGGAAGCCCGCTCACCAGCATTGCGTTGCAGTCAAATAATTCGTTGAGCTCGGTGCACGCTGTGCGGGCAATCTCTTCTTCCGTGCTGCAAGTCAGCAGGCGTCCGGCAAAACCGGCAATCGTCGCGTTGCGCGCCGCGTGAGCCGCGGCGATGCGCGCCTGCTTGCGGATCCCTGCCGCAAGACGGCTGGTCACCAGCGCCACGATGAGGAGGACGAGGACGGTCACCACGTCGGTGACGCGGTCAATGCGGAAGGTGTGGACCGGCTCGGTGAAAAAGAAATTGTAGGCGAGCGCCGCGACGATTCCGGCGAGGAATGCCGGACCCAGGCCCCATAGCGCCGCCGCGGCGAGGACCGCGGGCAAGTAGATCATGTCGACGGCAGCCGTGCCCCAGCGCGGAGCGATCCAGAGGCCGACGAGCGTCGAGACCGCAACCAGCGCGAGAGCGCCGGTGTAGGCCTGGATGGTCTCGGCGATCGAGCTGTGCGAACCGTCGCTCGCCAGGGTCTTGGATGGGGCGATCATCGCCGTTTAACTGCTCCCGGCAGCGCTTGCCGCCAAGAGGCGCGCAGCCATAATTGGCAATTCTTCATGTGCCGGCCGCATAAATTCACATAGAATCTTTATACCCGCGAACCGCACATGCCCGCGCATGGCCACTGCCGTAACGGAAGCCGCGCTCACCGCGGACAACCTTCCCGCTCACCACGGTCCGAAGGAAACGCTGCCCAAGCTGATGCTGGGTGCGATCGGAGTCGTCTATGGCGATATCGGAACCTCCCCTCTCTACACGATGAAGGAGAGCTTCCTCGGCCCGCACCCGCTGGCTGTCGACCCGCTGCACATCTTCGGCGTGCTCAGCCTGATCTTCTGGTCGCTGATGCTGATCGTGACGGTCAAGTATGTCCTCGTCGCGATGCGCGCGGACAATCGCGGCGAGGGTGGCTCCTTCGCGCTCTTGTCGCTTATCGCGCGCAATCTGGGCCACAAGAAATGGGCGCCGACGCTCGTCGTTCTCGGCGTCCTTGCCACATGTCTCTTCTACGGCGACGCGATGATCACGCCCGCGATCTCGGTCCTCTCGGCAGTCGAGGGTTTGACGGTCGTCGAGGCTGGATTGGAACCGCTCGTCATCCCGATTTCGATCGGAATCCTGGTCGGCCTGTTCCTGGTCCAGTCGCGGGGAACGGCAAAGGTCGGAACGCTGTTCGGGCCCGTCGTGCTCGTCTACCTGATCGCACTTGCGGCGTTAGGCATTTCGAACATCGCTCTTCATCCGGAGGTACTTGGAGCGCTCAGTCCGCTCTGGGCACTGAAATTCTTTCTGTACAACCCGAAGCTGGCCTTCCTCGCGATGGGTTCGGTCTTCTTGGCGGTCACCGGCGCCGAGACGCTCTACGCCGACATGGGCCATTTCGGCCGCAAGGCGATCGGCTTTTCCTGGCTAACGCTCGTCTATCCCTGCCTCACGCTCAATTATCTCGGCCAGGGCGCGCTTCTGCTCGGAACGCCGGCCGCCGCGACCAATCCCTTCTACCTGATGGCGCCGGAAT
>CBHTSV010000328.1:0-5130 GCA_966095215.1 uncultured Sphingomonas sp.
GGACTTCAGCCGCTACTGGCTCGCCGACAAGTCGAAGCAGAGCACCATCTTCTGGGTTGGCGGAGTGCCCAAGGCGAAATGGGATGCGGTGAACGGGGACATCACCAAGCTCCCGTCGCTGCACAGCCCCTTCTGGGCGCCCGAGGCCGAGACGGTGATCTCCACCGCGACCGAGGCGATGACGGTGGCGGCGCTCGACATCCTCAAGAAGGCCTAGGCGGGGACCGCTTCAGCGCTCGCGGCGTCGAGGCGTCCGATCTGGTCGAGCGTTAGCCTGAGCTCCATCGCCGCGACCAATTCCGCGAGCTGTGGAACGCTCGTCGCGCTGGCGATGGGCGCGGTGATCGCAGGCTGAGCCATCAGCCAGGCGAGTGAGACCGTAGCGACGGCGGAGCCCGTTTCAGCCGCGATCTCGTCGAGCACGTCGAGCACTCGCCGCCCCTTCCCATCGAGATAGCCCGCAACGCGGGCTCCGCGCGGGCTCTTATCGAGGTCCGCCTTGATTCGGTACTTGCCCGTGAGAAAGCCGTTGGCGAGCCCGTAGTACGGAAAGACGGCGAGCCCATTGCGGATCGCCGCGTTCCTCAACTCCTCCTCGAAGCCTTCGCGCTCGACGATATTGTAGCGGGGTTGCAGCGCGACTGGCGGCATGAGGCCACAACGGCGCGCGGTTGAAACGGCTTCGTCGATCCGGTCCGCGGTGAAGTTCGAGAGGCCTGTGGCGCAGATCTTGCCCTCCTCGCGCAACAGGTCGAAGGCGCCGAGGCTGTCGGCGAGCGGAACCTTCTCGCTGTCCTTGTGCTGGTAATAGAGATCGATCGCTTCGATCCCCAGCCGCTCCAATGAAGCATCGCAGCCGCGTGCGATCACGTCGGGGTCAAGCGAGGGGACGAACTCGCCGTCCACGAGCTCACCGTCCAAATATCCGACCTTCGTCGCGATCACGACCTTGTCGCGCTTGTCCGGGCTGCGCGCGAGCCAACGACCGATCAGCCGCTCGCTCTCGCCACCTTTGTGACCGGGCACCCACGACGAATAGACGTCGGCTGTGTCGATCATCGTTCCGCCGGCGTCGACGAAAGCGTCGAGAATGGCGAAGCTCGTCGGCTCGTCCGCAGTCCAGTCGAACACGTTTCCGCCAAGCGCCACCGGCGCTACCTCGATTCCACTGTCGCCGATCGCCCGCTTCTCGGCCATTTTTCGGTCTCCTAATGTCACCCTGAACTTTTTCAGGGTCCATTTTCGAGGTGGGCGCCGTCTTTCACCGGAATGGATGCTGAAACAAGTTCAGCATGACGGGTTCCGTTGCGTTCACGACTTATTTGTAAAGTTTAGCGACACGTCGCCTCCATGTCGGTGCATTTGACACGAGGCGCAGGGGAGCGAGTGGCGTGAACGCGCTGATCGCCTTCTGGAGCTACGCCGTTGCAGCGTGCCTGTTCGGCTCGATGCTCGTCTGGCGCTTGCGCGACCGCGTCGAAGGTCCGGACCGGCTGCTGGTAGGCGCCTTCTTCGCGACGGCGGTCTGGGCTTCCGTCAGCGCCATCCGCGGCCCGACGAACATGTTCACGCTGCCGACGGAGACGATCCGCAATCTTCTTTGGATCATGCTTCTCCATTCCATTTCCGGCGACCTGGCGCACAGCGCGCGGCGGGCGATCCGGCTGGTGTTCGCGGCCGTCGCGCTCGTGATCGGAGTCCAGCTGTCGCTGAACCTGCTGCTGCTCATCGTCCCACTGTCGACGACAGTCGCCGCCGGGGCGCTCGGGACCAGCTATCTGCTGAGGATCACGGGTGCGGCCGGCGCGCTCGTCCTCGTCCATAACATCTACGGGCAGGCCGCTCCGCAGAGCCGCATCGGCATCCGCACGGCGATGCTCGCGCTCGCGCTGACCTGGGGATACGACCTCAACCTGTACACGCTCGCTTACCTCGCGGCTCCGGGGGCCGCGGCGTTGTTCGAGTATCGCGGCCTTTTCGCCGCCGTGCTTGCTCCGCTCTTCGTGATCGGATCCGCGCGCGGCAAATCGCTTCGCATCCGCCTGTCGCGGGCCGCGACGTTCCAGTCGCTCTCGCTGCTCGCCATCTGCGTCTATTTCCTGGTCATGGCGGTGCTCGCCACCGCGCTCCGCGGCAGCGAGTGGAACTGGGCGAGCTCGATCACGGCGGCGCTGCTCGCCGGGATGATGATCGTCATCGCGGTGCTGGTCCTCTCCGAATGGGCGCGCGGCTGGGTCAAGGTGAAGCTCGCCAAGCATTTGTTCGAGCATCGTTACGACTACCGCACCGAATGGCTGCGCTTTACCGAGACCGTCGGACGTGCCGGGCCAAATGCGCCGCCGCTGGGCGAACGCATCGTCAAGGCCTTTGCCGATATCGTCGACTCTCCAGGCGGGCTTCTGCTGGTGAACGAAGGGGACTCGGCGCTCGACGTTGCCGCGGAGTGGAACTGGTCGGGACCGCACCCGCCTGCCGACCAGCTGCACGAGGTGGGAGAGTTCTGGAGCGACGTAGAAAGCTCAGGCCGGATTCTCGAATATGAAGCGCTTCGCCATGGCTGGGCGAACGCGAAGGACGGGGCGATCCCGGTACCGCAGTGGATGCTCGACGATTCGACTCTCTGGGCCGGTATTCCGCTGATTCACAACCAGCGCCTTATCGGACTCGTCATCCTCGCCCCGCCCGAATATCGCCGCCCGCTCGACTGGGAGGACTTCGACCTCCTGCGCACGGCAGGCAACCAGGCCGCGAGCTCGCTTGCCGAAGCGCTCGGCCAGGAGGCGCTCGTCAACGCGCAACGGTTCGAGGAATTCAACCGCCGCTTCGCCTTCATCCTCCACGACGTGAAGAACCTCGTCAGCCAGCTGTCGCTGCTCACCCGGAACGCCGAACGTCACGCGGATAACCCGGAGTTTCGCGCGGACATGGTCGCGACACTTCAATCGTCGGTCGGGAAGATGAACGAGCTACTCGCCCGGCTGACGCCGCATTCGCCCGCCCGAGTGCAGAAGGTCGAAGCGCTTCCGCTGCGCCCGATCCTCACCGCCGCCATCGCCGCCAGGCGAGGCGACCGCGAGATCAACCTGCTCGGCGACGCGAGCCTGTGCGCGATGGCCGACGGCAGCGCTCTCGAACAGGCGGTCGGCCATCTGCTGCAGAATGCCTTCGACGCCAGCAGCGTCCATCCCGTGACGGTGCGAGTCAGCGGCAGCGGTTCCAATGTCGCGATCGCAGTCACGGACAAGGGTGTCGGCATGGACGGCGACTTCATTCGCAACCGCCTGTTCCAGCCGTTCTCCTCGACGAAGCCCGGCGGTTTCGGGGTTGGCGCATTCGAGGCCCGGTCGCTGATTATGGCGATGGGGGGACGGCTCAGCGTCGACAGCCGCCTTGGACGCGGAAGCACCTTCACGATCCTGTTGCCGGCGGCCGAGCCGGCCAGCGAACCGATCAGGAAACGCGCATGACCGAAGCAACCGACCTTCCAGTGCTGCTCGTCGTCGAGGACGACGAAGGGCTGCAGCGCCAGCTCAAATGGGCTTACGACGGCTACAAGGTGATTGGCGCAATCAATCGGGCTGAGGCGGTCGAGGCGCTGCGCATGCATGAGCCCGCCGTAGTCACGCTGGACCTCGGCCTTCCGCCCGACCCGGACGGCACCGAGGAAGGCTTCGCGGCGCTCGAGGAAATTCTGCGTTTGAAGCCCGACACGAAGGTCATCGTCGCCAGCGGCCACGGTGCACGCGAAAGCGCGCTGAAGGCGATTTCGATGGGCGCCTACGATTTCTACCGCAAGCCGGTCGACATCGACGAGCTCGGCTTGATCGTCGCGCGCGCTTTCCACCTGAACGAAATCGAGAATGAGAACCGGCGGCTCGACACCGGCGCCGCGAGCGCGGTCCTCGGCTCAATCGTCACCGCGGCGCCCGAGATGCTCAAGGTCGCGAAGACGGTCGAGCGGGTCGCCAATGCCGATGTCTCGGTAATGCTGCTCGGGGCTAGCGGTACGGGCAAGGAGTTGCTCGCCCGCGGCGTCCACGACCAGAGCGGCCGCAAGGGCGAGTTCATCGCGATCAACTGCGCCGCGATCCCCGAGAACCTGCTCGAGGCCGAGCTTTTCGGTTACGAGCGCGGGGCTTTCACCGGCGCCGTCAAGTCGAACGTCGGCAAGATCGAGCTGGCCCAGGGCGGCACGTTGTTCCTCGACGAGGTCGGCGACATCCCGCTTCCGCTGCAGGTCAAGCTTCTGCGCTTCCTGCAGGAGCGGGTGATCGAACGCATTGGCGGCCGCCAGCCGATCCCGGTGGACACACGCATCGTCTGCGCGACCCACCAAGACCTCGAGTCCATGATCTCGCGCGGCCTCTTCCGGGAGGACCTCTATTATCGCCTCGCCGAGATCGTGGTGAAGATCCCATCGCTTGCCGAGCGTGCGGGCGACGCTGCGCTGCTCGCGCGCCATTTCGTCAACCGCTTCGGCCGTGAACTCAATCCAAAGGTGCAGTCGCTCTCCCCGGAGGCGCTCGCAGCGATCGACGCTTATGCCTGGCCCGGCAACGTCCGCGAGCTGGAGAACCGCATCAAGCGCGCTGTCATCATGGCTGAGGGACGCAGCATCGGCACCAACGACCTCGATCTCCCCAGCACGGCCGCGGACGACCAGGATCCGATCAACCTGCGCGCAGTCCGCGAGATCGCGGACCGCAAGGCCATCCGCCAGGCGATGAGCCGGACGGACAACAACATCTCCGGCGCGGCGAAGCTGCTCGGGATCAGCCGGCCGACGCTCTACGACTTGCTCAAGCAATATCGTCTGCAAGCGTAACGCTAGGTTCGACGAACGAATTTGCGGGAGGGAACTCGCGCGCTAAGGTCCTCGCCTCATCGGCATCACGGGACCAGTCATGGATCGTCGTTCGTTTCTCGCCACCGGCGCCACCGTCGCGCTCCTTCCGCTCACTGAAGCCCGCGCGATCGCTGCCGTCGCTGCAAAGCCGGGCAGCGGCGACGCGCGCATCAACGCGCTGTTCGAGGAAATCTTCCAGGAAAGGGTGCGCAACTCGCCCGAGCTCGCGTCCTCGCTCGGCCTCGACAAGGGCCCGAACGCCGCGCTCAAGTCGAAGCTCGACA
>CBHTSV010000329.1:0-3451 GCA_966095215.1 uncultured Sphingomonas sp.
CCTTCGGCTTCTGCTGTTGCTGCTGAGGTGGTGGCGGGGGCGGAGGAGGAGGAGGGGGCGGCTTCTGGCCGATGTCGAACACGCGAAGCGCCGATTGCGGCTCGGCGAGATCGATCTTTCCCGACATTTGCAGGAAGGCGAGCAGCATTGCCGCATTCACCGCCGCGGCCGCTATAATCGCGCCGCTCTTGTGGCCTGTGCCGAGGTCTGCCCGATACATTGCCTCAGGTGAACGCTGGCACTTCGTGCAGGTTGCGGCAACTGAACATGCAGAAACGCCGGGCGCGGCAAGCACGCCCGGCGTTCAATCTCACGGCACTGGTCTTTAGCGGTTGGAGCTGCTCTTGCGTCCGCCGCCGTGGCTGGCCTTGCCGCCCTTGCTCGCAATTTCGCGCTGCTTTGCAGGATCCATCGCGGCAAATCCGCGCTTCGACCCGCCACCTCTCGTGTTCGGCATGCTGAACCTCCTCATGGCTTGGCAGTCCCGCAACGCGCTGTGGAACAGCCGGTTCATAATGCTGATAGAGGTTAGGATACGGCTGTAACATTTGTTGGTTTACGGCTGAAAAATCGCCGAATTGTTGCGCGTCTGGAACCTCGCTTGGGCCCCGTGAATTCTTCCCGCGCCGCGGGGGAACCGAGGGGCGTAGATGGCGCAAGGTACGCGCATTTGGATTTCGGCCGGCAGCGCGCTCCTGCTCTGCTCATTCTTCGGCGCCGCGCAGCCGCAACCGATCTCCGCCTCGGCTGGTCCGATCGGACATGCGGTCTCGGCCGAGAGCGCCGTCACCGCGGACAACGGCAATTGGGAAATGCCGGGCAAGACCTATGCGTCGACCCGCTTTTCCGCGCTGACCGAAATCACCCCGGCGAACGTCGCCAGAATGGGCGTCGTCTTCACTTTCTCGACTGCGACGACGCACGGCTACGAAGCGCCGCCGCTCGTGGTCGACGGCACGATGTACCTGATCACGCCGTACCCGAATTATCTGTACGCGCTCGACCTCACCCAGCCGGGAGCGCCGGCGAAGTGGGTATTCAAGCCGAAGCCGGCGGCGGCCTCGCAGGGCGTCGCCTGCTGCGACGTGGTCAACCGCGGTGCGGTCTACGATGCGGGCAAAATCTTCTTCAACACGCTCGACGGCTACAGCATCGCCGTCGACGCGAAGAGCGGCCAGATGGTGTGGCGGACGAAGCTCGCCGACATCCAGAAGGGCGAGACGATCACGATGGCGCCGCTGGTCGCGGCCGGCAAAGTGCTGGTCGGCGATTCAGGCGGAGAAATGGGGATTCGCGGTTGGATCACAGCGCTCGACGAAGGCAGCGGCAAGGTCGTCTGGAAAGCGTTCAACACCGGTCCCGACAAGGACGTGCTGATCGGCGCCGGCTTCAAGCCTTTCTACGGCTCGGACCGCGGCCAAGACCTCGGGGTGAAGACCTGGCCGCCCGAAGCGTGGAAGATCGGCGGGGCGACCGTTTGGGGCTGGATCAGTTACGACCCGAAGCTCCAGCTCATCTATTACGGCACGTCCAATCCCGGGCCGTGGAATCCCGACCAGCGGCCGGGTGACAACAAATGGGCGACCGGCGTCTTCGCGCGCGACGTGAACACGGGCGAGGCGGTCTGGTTCTACCAATCGACGCCGCACGACCTGTTCGACCATGACGACATCAACGAGAGCATTCTCGCCGACATTCCGTGGGGCAACGGACGTCGGCCGGTGCTGCTTCGTCCGGCGCGCAACGGCTTCTTCTATGTGATCGACCGCCGCAACGGTCAGGTGCTGAGCGCGACGCCCTATGGTTACGTGAACTCGGCCAAGGGCGTGGACCTCCGGACCGGCCGCTACATTCCGGTGCCGGAGAAGGAGCCTCACCCGGGGCGCGTCGTGCGCGACATCTGTCCCGCCGCGCCCGGTATGAAGGACTGGAACCCCTCGGCGTTCAGCCCCGCCACCGGCCTCGTCTACATCCCGCACAACAACCTTTGCCAGGACGAGGGCGTGATGGAGGCGAACTACATCTCCGGAACGCCTTACGTCGGGGCGGACGTGAAGATGTACGCGGGCCCGGGCGGCAACCGCGGCGTGTTCACTGCCTGGGACCCGTTGCGGCGGCGCGCGGCGTGGGAGATCAAGGAGGACCTGCCTTTGTTCGGCCCGGCTCTCGCGACGGCCGGCGGCCTGGTCTTCTACGGGACCATGGACGGCTGGTTCAAAGCCGTCGATGCGCGCAGCGGAAAACTGATCTGGCGCTTCAAGACCGGGAGCGGGATCATCGGGCAGCCGATCAGCTACCGAGGTCCTGACGGGCACCAGTATATAGCGGTCGTCGCGGGCGTCGGCGGATGGGCCGGCGCGATCGTCCCCGGAAAGCTCGATCCGCGCGATCCGACGGCGGCGCTCGGCTTCGTCAATGCGGTCAAGGACCTGCCGATGAAGACCACGGCGGGAGGCATGCTCTATGTCTTCGCACTTCCGCACTAGGATCGCCGCCGCGGCGCTGCTTGCGCTGGCGCTCTCCGCCTGCAACCGCGAGGAGCGGCACAGCCGGTCGAAGCCGCTCGGCGAGACGATCGCTGCGGGCGTGAGCCCGGACACGATCATCCCCGGCGGAGGACCGGCGGCGCCGCTCGATCCGCGCGCTGCGCTCTATGACAATAATGCGCCGGCGATCTCGGAAGGGCAGCAGCTCTACAACCAGATGAATTGCGTCGGGTGCCACGCTCATGGCGGCGGCGGCAACGGCCCGGCGCTGATGGACGACGAGTGGCGCTACGGCAGCCGCATCGACCAGATCGCGACCACGATTGCCGAAGGCCGACCGAACGGGATGCCATCGTGGAAGGGCAAGCTGACGGACGACCAGATCTGGAAGGTTGCGGCCTATGTGCGCTCCCTCTCCGGGCTGCCGAGCAAGGACGCGGTTGCAAGCCGCGCGGAAGGAATGAGCGGCCCGACACCGGAGACTCTTACGGCGCACCCGCAGCCGCAGCCGTCGGACACCGCCGGGCAATGAGCCGAGTGCGTGTCACTGCAGCCAGTCTCCCGCTGCTTCTCGGCGCATGCTCCTACCAGAGCTATCAAAGCGCGTTCGGGGATGCGGCGATCGAAGACCGCCAGTTCATCATCCTCTTCTGGATTTTCTTCGCGGTCTGCGCGGCGATGTATCTGCTCGTTATCGGCTTCCTCATCGCCGGTTTGGTCCGTCGCCGCCGGGCGGGCGACGCGAACGTGGTCGAGACAGGCCGGCACCATGAATCCCATCCGCTGATGCGCAGCGGGCTGATCGGTTGGGCGGTGCTTGTTTCGGTCGGCCTCGTCGTCCTTGCGATTGCGAGCTTCTTCGCCGACCGCTCGATGGCCCGCGCCGCTGCCAACGAGAAGCTGTCGATCACGCTCACCGGCAAGCAATGGTGGTGGGACATCCAATATAATTCGGCGGACGTTTC
>CBHTSV010000330.1:0-5040 GCA_966095215.1 uncultured Sphingomonas sp.
GGTCAGCGCTGGTACTGGCGCTGAGCCTGCGGCGGGCGGCAAGGCCCGCCTACGCGGTGCATCCAAGTTATCCCCGGCCGCGGGAACGCGCTTATGCGCTCGCCGCGGTCGTTCTCGTCCAGCTGGCTCTGGGATTCGCGCTGCTGAAAGGCCTGCGCGTGCAGTTCAGCCGGTCCGGAGAGCTGGTCATCCGCCTGATCACGGTCAGTCTCCAGCCGCCTCCAGTCACGCCGTCCCCCGCAGCGGCGAAGCCGAAGCCTGCCGAGCAGTCCTCAGCACCAAAGGCCGAGCCGCAACCGCTGGGCGGCTCACCCGGCCCGCAGCCGGCGCACTCGCCGCCATCTGTCACTCCCGTCATCGCTCTTCGCCCTTCGGTTGCGCCTTCCGGCGGGGGCTCCGGGTCAGGCCCTGCCCTCGGAAGCGGCGCGGGCGGAGGCACTGGCGGCAACGGTTATGGCGCTTCAGGCCGGGGAGGGGCCGATCTCGAGCTGATCTCCGGCGACATCATGCCAAGTGACTATCCGAGGCGCCTCGCCAAGGCCGGGATTGGCGGCACCGTCGGGATGCGCTGCACGGTCGGTGTGACCGGCAGGGTATCGCGCTGCATCGTCATCCGCTCCAGCGGCGTTCCGGAACTCGACGCGCTCACTCCCCGGCTGATCGAGCAGCGCTTCGTCTATCGGCCGGCGACGGACCGTAATGGCCGGCCGGTGCCTGATGACGTTGAGATCGAGTGGACCTGGGACTGAGGAGTCACTGAGCCTTGGTTGCTGCGGCTTCGATCGTCGCGGTGCTTGCGTGATGCTTGTCGAGGTGCCGCTTGATGATCCTCAAGTTACGCGTGTTCGACCGGAAGAAGAAGTCGGGCACCGCGCCGATCCACGGAATTAGCCCCAGCAGCCAGTCGATGCCGACGTTCCCGGCCATGCGCGTGATCTGCCAGCGCGACATGCCGAGGTTCTTTGCTTCCCAGACGATGTAGGCGCCGAGTGCCGCGGCGGCGACGTCGCCGACCACCGGCACCAGGTCGAGAATGACGTCGAGTCCGACCGGGCGGTTGATTCCCGGAATTACGAACATCCGCTCGAGCAGCCGCTCCATTGTTTCCACGCGCTGGCGGACCGAGGCCGGGTCGGTGCCCAGCGATGGGAAGGGCAGGCGCTCATCAGGCTGTACGGGCATCAACCACCTTCGCGACTGGGTTTCTGCTGCAGGTCAGTCAGCGTGTGACGCGCGTAGCGGTTCCCAGCGAAGCCCTGGATGCGCTCTCCGACGAGCGACCAGCGCACCGGCGCGGCGATCGGAATGAAGAGCTGGCCGTCATCGATCTTTCCGCCGGCATCGGACAGCAACGCATAGCGCTGCGCCGGGACAGGGGTGGTTCGCGCCGCGTCGAGCAGCTTGTCGACTTCCGGATCGCAGAGCACGGCCGCGCCGCAATGGAACGTGCGCAGGTACCAGGCCGCGGAGGATGACGGCGCGACCGCATCGATGAGCCGCAAATCGGCCTCGCCGGACGTCTTTGCCCGCTCAACGCTGAATCCAACCACGCCCCAGTCGATGGCGAGGCGATTGAGCAGGATATTCGAACCGGGCCCGTCCGGCAGGAAGAGGCGGATCGTCGGCCGCTCCTTTGCGGACGAAAGACGCTGGGCCGTTGCGAGCAGCGCTGGACGCCGGTCCGCGATCGGCGTCCCGAACCAGGCCGGCTGCACCGGCGCAATCACTCCGTCGAGGCCGGGTTCGAGAACGGTCGCTCGGGCGGCAAGGCCGGGGACGTTCAACGCGGCGATCAACGCGTCCCGGTCGATCGCCTGGCTGAGCAGCTGCCGGACTTCGCGGTTCGCCAGGGGCCCGTCGGCTTTGGTCGGCACGAGGCCGAAAAGACCGCCCACCGGGTCGAAGCGCAGGCTGTTCCGCGGAAGCCTGACCGCGCGGGCAAAAGGAAGATCGGCGAATGTCCCGCCGAGCACGAGATCCACTTTGCCCTGGGCGAATGCGCGGACCGCCTGATCGGCCGTAGCGCCGCTCAACAGCACTTCCTCGCGGCGGGTGACCTCATCCTCGGCTGACACGACCTCGCTGGAGAGGCGCGTTTCGCCGTCGGCGCCGCCCGTCCGGACCGCCGAAAAGGGGCCGGTGCCGTGACCGTTTCGGATGATCGCGAACTCGGGCTGCGCCAGTAGCGGGAGCAGGTTGGGCCGGGGCGCGATCAGGCGGATTTCGATCACCCGGTCCGTCATGGCGACGACGTCCTCGACGGCGCCGAGGGCATCCTTCAGCCCATTGTTGCTTCGGCGGCCGAGCTGGCGCTTGAGCAGCCGAGCGACCTGCTGCGCCGTGATCTTCGTGCCGTCCGGCCACGACGCCGAGGCGATTCGGAAGATGTAGCTGAGCCCGTCGTCGCTGACGTTCCAGCGCTCAGCGAGGCCGCTCACGATATTGCCGCTCGCGTCGAACTGGACGAGGCCTTGAGCGACATTCTGCAGAAGCACCGTGTCAGGCGGGGAGAGCGGACCCGCCGCCGGGTCGGCCAGCTTCGGCTCCCCGCCGATCACGACGATCTTGAGGGTTCCTTCGGGCCCCGGCTGGCAGCCGGCCGCAAGTGCGACGCAGGCGATGAGGGCGAGGCTCAGAAGGCGCCGCAGCATGGCGCCCCGTTTAGCCGCAAGCGCCCGTTCAGCAAGCTTCTGGATATATGGCATCAACTGTCTTATCTATGTAAGACAGTGGCGACTCCGCAAGGTGAGGGCGTGGCGGAACGGGATTCAGTCTGGACTCATGACGGCGTCCCTGTCGAGGAGCTGCCGGACCCGTTCGAGCAAGCGCCGATCGGAGAGGCTGTTCCCCAGGAGCAGTCCAAACGCCGTCGCTGGCCGATCGTCCTCTACTCGGTGGCGGGATTGCTTTTCGTCACCCTCATCTGGCTAGTTCTCACCGCGCCGCTGTCGCGCGCGCTCGAGCCGCTCGACGATCCCGCGCTCCTTCTGCTCAGCGATGATGGGCATGCGATCGCCCGCCGCGGAGCGATCAAGGAGACTCCGGTCGATGTCACGAAGCTCAATCCGCTGACTCCCGCCGCGTTCGTCGCGATCGAGGACCGGCGCTTCTACCGCCACTGGGGAATCGATCCGCGGGGAATCGGCCGCGCGATGATCGCCAATTTGCGCGGCGGCGGCTTCCGCCAGGGCGGGAGCACCATCACGCAGCAGCTCGCCAAGACCAACTTCCTGTCGGGCGACCGGACGATCAAGCGCAAGGCGCAGGAAGTGATCATCGCCTTCTGGCTGGAGGCCTGGATGACGAAGCAGGAGATCCTCTCGCGTTACCTGTCCAGCGTCTATTTCGGCGATGGGGTCTACGGCCTGCGGGCCGCTGCGCACCATTATTTCAACCGGGACCCAGAAAACCTGAACCTCGCGCAATCGGCGATGCTCGCCGGAATGGTGCAGGCGCCGTCGCGGCTTGCGCCGACGCAGCATCTGGCGGCGGCGCAGAAGCGCGGTCGACTGGTCCTCGACGCAATGGCGGACACCGGCGTGATCAGCCGGGCGCGCGCGAATTCGGTCCAGCCGGCGCGGCCCTTCTCCAGGTCCTCGAAGGTGCCCACCGGCACCTATTTCGCCGACTGGGTTGCGCCCGAAGCGCAGAAGGCGTTCGATTCCGACTTCGGCCAGGTGAAGGTGCGCACCACGCTCGATTACGATCTGCAGCGGATCGCGGTCCGGGCGATCGCGAGAGCGCCGATCAACGGCGCGCAGGCCGCGCTCGTAGCGATGCGCCCCGACGGCCGGGTCGTCGCGATGGTCGGGGGCACCAGCTACAGGGAGACGCCGTTCAACCGGGTGACCCAGGCGCGCCGCCAGCCCGGCTCCGCCTTCAAGCTGTTCGTCTATCTCGCCGCGCTTCGGTCAGGCTGGACGCCGGACAGCATCATCGAGGACCGGCCGATCACCATCCACGGCTGGACGCCGGTCAACAATGACGGCGTCTACCGCGGCCCGATCACGCTGCGCGAGGCGTTCGCGCGGTCGAGCAACGCGGCGACGGTCCGGCTGTCGGAGAAGGTCGGCCGCGATAACGTGATCCGCGCCGCACGCGACCTTGGGATCACGACTCCGCTTCCGGACGAGCCTAGCTTGGCGCTGGGCACGGCGGGCGTCAGCCTGCTGGAGCTCACCGCGGCCTACGCGGCTGTCTCGAGCGGCCGCTATCCGATCGTCGCTCGAGGTCTCCCGGAAGAGGAGGCCTCCGAGGGCTTCAGCGCTTTCTTCCGCCGCCAAGGCGGTCTGGACCGGAGGCGCGACTGGGTTCCGATGCTCGACCTGCTCTACGCGGCTGCGAACAACGGGACCGGCCGCCGGGCCGCGCTCGCGGTGCCGACCTTCGGCAAGACCGGCACGACGCAGGAGAATCGCGACGCCGTGTTCGTCGGTTTTGCCGGCGATCTCGTGGTCGGCGTCTGGGTCGGAAGGGACGACAACAAGTCGCTCGGCAAGATCAGCGGCGGAACGGTGCCGGCGAAGATCTGGCGCGACTTCATGGTCTCGGCGCTGGCGGTCGCCCGCCATCGCGGACCCGAGCTTCCGGCAGAGTTCCGGATCCAGCCGCCCCACCGGCAACGGGACGAGTATGAAAGCCCGCTTCCGCCAGAGTGGAGCAATGGCACCAAGGATCTGCGCGATCTCGCCAATGCTGTCGAGGAGCTGCTGCAGGACCGGTGAAGCCGCCTTGCTCGGCGCAATATGGTTAACCGGTGGGAACCCGGCCACTTAAAGCTTTCTCAACCAGTACGGAGCTAATTCGCGGCCATCCTGAGCGGGTGAGTGCCCAGGTGGGGACCTTCCCCGATGGATTTATAGGAGACCAGAGATGGCCAAGTTCCTGAAGCTGATTCGTAACCAGAAGGGTGCGACCGCGATCGAGTACGGCCTGATTGCCGCCCTGATCGCCGTTGCCGCGATTGCCGCGATGCAGAACATCGGTTCGGCTCTCGGCACGACCTTCAATAACGTTTCGAACTCGCTCAACGGCTAATCC
>CBHTSV010000331.1:0-4652 GCA_966095215.1 uncultured Sphingomonas sp.
TCCCGGCCCTGAGCCGGGATCCGCCTTTCTTGAAAACCGTAGTTGAAAGGCAGGCAGATGCCGGATCAAGTCTGGCATGACGGTTTGTTCCCTAAGCCATCACCCCGATCGACGCCGCCGCATTCCGGCAGTCCTCAGCGCATTCCCGGCACATCTGCGCGCAGAGCCTGCAATGCTCATGCTCATGCCGCTCGCACTCCGTCGCGCAAGAATCGCAAACCCGCGCGCATAGCTCCAGCGTCTCCCGAAGCACCTGCTCGTTCGAACCCGTGCGTCTGAGCCCCAGGTTAGCCGCCGCATCGCAGATATCCGCGCAGTCGAGGCAGGCGCGGATGCACTGGCGCATATCCATCGGCTCGGCCGCGCAGGCGTCCGCGCAGCTCCGGCACATCTTCGCGCAGTACATCATGTGATGCACCGCATCCCCGAGCGGCTGGTTCACATGGCCGTGCACGTCAGGGTGAAGGCTGATCATCTTGCGAATGGACATTAGGGCCTCCTCGTCATTGCGAGCGGAGCGAAGCAATCCAGCCTTCGTTCCCTTTTTCTGTGGATTGCTTCGCCGCCGCGCCCCTTGCAATGACGAAAGAGCATTGAGACCATCTCCCGCGCAGTGTAGGTTCTCATTCTGTTCCGGGGGAGTTACGGTCAATGAATGCGACCGTCGTGATATTTGTTCTTCTCGCGCTGATCGTCGGCGCCACGATCGGCTGGCTCTACGCGAGCCGCGAATCAGCCGGAGCGAAACAGACGGTCGACAACCTCCGGTTCCAGCTCGACGAAGTGATCAGGGAGCGTGACGCGAACCGCGAAGCTGTGACGAAGCTGGCGGCGCTGGAGGCCTCGCAGGCCGAGCGCGATAAGGGTTTCGAGGCGCGTATCCAGGAGCTGGTCGAGGCCAAGGAGGCCTTGTCGGCCCAGTTTGCCGAGATCAGCAACAAGCTGCTCGCCGAGGCGCAGGAAACCTTCCTCAAGCGCGCCGACCAGCGCTTCAGGCAGTCGGAGGAGAGCGCCGGCCAGAATCTGAAGGCGCTGCTCCAGCCCGTGCACGAGCGCCTGGAACGCTATGAAACGACGGTGCAGAAGGTCGAGGCCGAGCGGCGTGACGCTTTCGGCCTGCTTTCCGGACAGATCGAGGCCATGCGCACCGGCACCGAGCGTGTCTCGGCCGAAGCCGCCAAGCTGGTGAACGCGCTCCGCAACGCGCCCAAGGCGCGCGGCCGCTGGGGCGAGCAGCAGCTGCGCAACGTGCTCGAGACCTGCGGACTGTCGGAACATTGCGACTTCGCGACCGAGGTCAGCGTCACGGACGGCGAGGGTGGGCGGCTGCGCCCCGATGTTGTCGTGCGGGTCCCCGGCGGTCAGAGCCTTGTGATCGACGCCAAGGTGTCGCTGAACGAGTATCAGGACGCGTTCGGAGCGATCGACGAAGCCGCCCGCGAGACACACCTGACCGCCCACGCGTCCGCGATCCGCGCGCATGTGAACACCCTAGGAGCCAAGGCCTATTGGGCGCAGTTCGAGGATGCACCCGACTATGTCGTGATGTTCATTCCCGGCGAGCATTTCCTCACTGCGGCGCTCGAGCAGGATCCGACGCTCTGGGACTATGCCTTCGACAAGAAGGTGCTGCTCGCGACGCCGACCAATCTGATCGCCATCGCCCGAACGGTGGCCGCCGTGTGGCGCCAGGAAAAGCTGGCCAAGGAAGCGCGCCAGATCGGCGAGCTCGGCAAGGAGCTGTACGAGCGCCTCGCGAAGGCTGCGGACGACCTGCGCAAGGTTGGAAGCGGACTCGCGACAGCGGTCAATAATTACAACAGCTTCGTCGCTAGCTTTGAGACGAGGTCGCTCGTCACGGCGCGCAAGTTCCGCGAGCTCAATATCGAGCCGGGCCGGCGGGACATCGACGTGCTCACACCGGTAGAAGCGCTGCCGCGCTATGCGGACGACGAGCTCAGCCTCAGCGACAACGACCCGGACGAACCGCCGCAGATCGCCGCCGAGTGACGTCTGGCGCTTGCAAAATAGGATTTCACCTGCTGCCATCCCGGCAGGCTCTTTGACCAGTACGGAAGCGCGCGACGAGATTGGAGGAACCCGCTAAGTTCCCACAAAAAGGCGCCAAACCGCGAGACTTTAGTGAACGTAAGGCCGTCCCCGGATCGCAGCCGAACGGCTAAGGCAGCAGTTCGAGGACTATCGAACCCGCGCCATTGCCGAGCGTCAGGCGTCGAGCGGAATGCCAGCTCATCCGCATCGGTCGGCGGTGAAGGACCGCAAAGGCGGATTCCTCGAATTGCCCGGTGGAATCGAAGCAGCCGCGCTCCGTGTTTTCCATGCCGCCTAGCAGCATGAAGCCGCCGCCGACAGTGTAAGGTCCGTGGAAGTTATTGCAGATCACGCCGCTGATGAAACCGTCGCGAAACCGGACGGGATAAGGCGGAGTCGGCACTCCGTTGATAGCGGCGATTCGCCACGATGTTTCTTCGAATGTAGCGGTGGTCGCGTTGATGCTTGTGCACCCTGCGCACAACGCGGCGGCTGCGACGAAATTAAAGCCCGCCGCACCCATTGAACCGCCGCCCGTCGACCGTGACCTGAACCTTGTCCGGGTAGACGCGATCGCTCATTCCGTCGCTGCACTGGCCGTGGACGATGTTCACGTTGATCCGCGGCGTCTGGTAGATTTCGCCGGCGATGCCGATGATCGCCTGGGGTCGCGGCTGACGAATGGGCGCGGCATCCGGCTGGATGAAGGTGACGTCGCGCTCGTCGATCAGCAGGTTCCAGAACGGCTCCGTTCCCACGGCATGATAGGGCGGCGCCGGCGGTGGCGGAGGGACGCACGCGCCGGCCGTGATGAGGAGCAACGCAACAGCAGTTCTTTTCATAAGCGGAACAACCGTGCTGCGATGCGCCGGTTCCGTCAACGCCAGCTCGCCTTGATGGCAAAGGCCATGACCGCAGCTGCCATGGCCGCATTGAGGCTGTCCGCGCGGCCCACCATCGGAATCTTCACCAGCAGGTCGCATTCGGCCTCGTAATCCGCCGGGAGACCCTGCTGCTCATTGCCGATGAGCAGGAAGGAGGGCTGGCTGTACTCGGCTTCGAGATAGTCCTGTGTCGCCTTGAGACTGGTCCCGACCAGCTGGCCTTCACCGCCGCGCAGCCAGCCGAGAAAATCGGGCCAGCGCGTCACGGCGACCTCCTGGGTGAAGATGGCACCCATCGATGCACGCACAGCTTCGACAGAAAAAGGATCGGCGCTGTCGTCGATCAGGATCAGCCCGCCGGCGCCAACCGCATCGCCAGTCCTGAGGATCGTGCCGATGTTTCCCGGATCGCGCAGCGCCTGCGCACAGATCCACAGCGGCGCCTTGTTGCGGTCTATCCGCTCCAGCGAGGCATCCGGCTGTCTATAGGCGCCGAGCAGCATCTGCGGATTGTCTTTGCCGGACATCTTGGAGAGGATGTCAGTCGTCGTCTCGATCGCATCGCCCCCCGCTGCCTCGGTCGCCGCGATGATCTCCGCGGCGAGCGGGTGCTTCGCGCCCTCTGCCGAAAAGGCGATGATCTCGGGCAGCCGGCCGCTGTCCCGCGCCTCGGTGACGATCCTCAAGCCCTCGGCGAGGAACAGGCCTTCGCTCCGCCGCGCCTTCTTCTCGCGGAGCGAGCGCAGTCGCTTGACGGTGGGATTGGAAAAAGCGGTGACCTGGCGAACCATCAGTCTTCGCCGAACCGCTCCTCGACGAGCGTCACCAGCTTCTCCAGCGCCTCTTCGGCATGCACTCCTTCGACGTGGATGGTGATCATGTCGCCCATCGCGGCGCCGAGCATCATCAGGCCCATGATCGATGTGCCGCAGACCTTGTTGCCGTCCTTTTCGACGTCGATGACCGCGTCGAGCTGGCTGGCGAGATTGACGAACTTGGCGCTTGCCCGGGCGTGGAGTCCGCGCTGGTTCTCGATCCGGACCTCGCGGCTGACCGCGGTCAAGCGGCCGCTTCCCCGAGGATCTCGCTCGCTACCGAGATATATTTGCGCCCGGCCTCCCGAGCCGCCGCCACGGCGGCATTGACGGGCATGACCTTGCGTGCGCCCTCGAGCCGGATGAGCATCGGCAGGTTGACCCCGGCGATCACCTCGATGTTCTCGCTCTTCATCAGGCTGATGGCGAGGTTCGATGGCGTGCCGCCGAACAAATCGGTGAGGATGATCACGCCCTGGACGCGGTCGACCCGGCCGATGGCGGCGGCAATGTCCTTGCGCCGCTCCTCCATATCGTCGTCGGGACCGATACAGATCGCCTCGACCGCTTCCTGCGGGCCGACCACATGCTCCATCGCGGTGACGAATTCGGCCGCAAGACGGCCGTGGGTCACCAGCACTAATCCAATCATTCCTTCAACTCGCCTGCCTCAGCCTGTCGCCTTCTGATCGGCCTCGATCGTGTCGCTCGGCGGCGAGGCCAGGTCTCTGTGGCGGACATTGGGAGAAAAGCCCTTGTCCCGCAACCGCTCCGCCATCTCGGCTGCCGCAGCCACCGAGCGGTGGCGTCCCCCTGTGCAGCCGAATGCGACGGTCACGTAACTTTTGCCCGCGGCCCAGTAGCGGGGAATCCAGTCGATGAGAAGCGCTTCCACGCGGTC
>CBHTSV010000332.1:0-3326 GCA_966095215.1 uncultured Sphingomonas sp.
CAGGCGATCGAGGAACGCATGGAGCGCGTCCAGGCGATGCGCGAAGCGGGCCGAACCACGCTTCCGACGAGCGTGGCCGAGGAACGGGAAACCAACCCTTTCGTTCGTGCCTCAGACGCGGAAGAGTTCGCCCGCCTGCGCGCGGAAAAAGACAGCTTCCGTTAAGGTTCAGGGGCGCTCTACCAATGGGTCGCGCTATGCACCCAAAGGAGGTTGCGATGCGGTATTTCGTTCCTGTGCTGATCGGCCTCGCCGTCAGCTCCTGCACCGCCGCTCCGCCTGCCGAAACCGCGGCATTTGCTGCACGGCAGCAGGCGAAGCTGGCGGCACTGACAGCCGGCAAGGTCGCCGGCGCTCCGACCAACTGCCTGCCCGCCTATCGGCAGAACGACATGATCATCATCGACGACAACACGATCGCGTTCCGCGAGGGCCGGCGCCGGGTCTACGTCAATCACTTGAATGGCGGCTGCAACAATCTCGGCTACGGCCACTACGCCCTCGTCACTCACCCGCTGACGAGCCAGCTCTGCCGCGGCGACATTGCGCAGGTCGTCGACCTGACGAACCACATCACGGTCGGCAGCTGCGTGATCGGAGACTTCGTCCCCTATACGTCGGTAGCTTCGCGCTAGCGGCGGTAGAGCCCGGCGAGCCGATCGCCATATTCGCCGGTGATCACGTGACGCCGGATCTTCAACGATGGCGTCAGCTGCTCGTTCTCGATGGTGAAGGGCTCGTCGGCGGTGATGAACCGCCGCACCTTCTCGATCACCGACAGGTCGGCATTCACCCGGTCCACGGCAGCCTCGAGCCGCTCGTGAACGTCGGCCGCTGAGGCGATCTCCGGATCGGGAACCAGCAGCGCGACGAGGTGCGGCCGGCGGTCGCCATAGACCATCGCCTGCGCAATCTCCGGCTCCAGCGTCAGCATCCCTTCGATCCGCTGCGGCGAGACATTGTCGCCCTTGTCGTTGACGATCAGGTCCTTCTTGCGGTCGGTGATGACGATGCGGCCCTTTGCGTCGAAATAGCCGATATCGCCGGTCGCCAGCCAGCCGTCCTTGAGGACGCGCGCCGTCTCTTCCTCGTTGCGCCAGTAGCCGTGCATCACATTCTCGCCGCGGACCATAATCTCGCCGTCCTCGGCGATCCGCACCTCGCAGCCCTTCACCGGCGGACCGACGGTCTCTAGGCGAATGCCTGCGCTCGGCCGGTTGCAGGCAATCACCGGCGCGGCCTCTGTCTGGCCATAGCCCTGGAGGAAAGTGATCCCGATCGATTCGAAGAACATTCCGACTTCGGGATTGAGCGGCGCACCACCTGACACCCAAGCCTTTTGCCGTCCGCCGATCTTCGCGCGGATCTTGCGCCGCAGGGTTAGCGACAGGAGCCCATCCATCGGCAGGTCCCACGGCTTGAACTTCCCCGCCGCTTTGTCGCCGCCGATCTTCATCGCCCGGTGGAGCAGGTATTTCGACAAGCCGCCCTGCGCCTCGATCGATTTGATGATCCGCGAGCGCAGCATTTCGAACAGCCGCGGAACGACGACCATGATGGTCGGCTGCACTTCCTCGATATTGGCGGCGAGCTTCTCGAGGCTCTCGGCGTAATAAATCTCGGCGCCGAGCGCGATCGGGAACATCTGGCCGCCGGTATGCTCATAGGCATGGCTCGCGGGAAGGAAGGAGAGGAACACCTCCTCGTCCCAGCCGAAGTCGGTCGAGATGATGTCGGTGCACGCCTCGAGATTCTGAAGGATTGCGCCGTGATGCAGCTGGACTCCACGCGGCGCACCACCGGTGCCGCTCGTGTAGATGATGCAGGCGGGGTCTGCCCGCGCAACCTTCCCGACGGCCTCCCGGAGAGCGGCGACGTCGCCTCCGCCGGTCAGCTCGGACCAATGATGCTCGGTCACCCAGTCCGGCAGCTGCCCCGCGCGGAGGTCCTCCATGCCGATGATGTGATGGCAGTCGCTCGTGAGCACCGCCGGGACGAGATTGCGCGCCAGCTTCTGCGTGGAGACGATCACGGCGCGCGCACCGGAATTGCCGACGATGTGCGCATGATCGCGCGTCGTGTTCGTCGTGTAGGTCGGAACGGTGATGCAGCCCGCGGCCATGATACCGAGGTCGGCGATGAGCCATTCGGGGCGGTTCTCGCTGACCAGGCAGACGCGGTCGCCATGCTGAAGGCCGATGCGCCTCAGCGACGCCGCAAGCGCCGCAACCTGCCGCGCCGCCTCCGCCCAGCTGGTCGAGCGCCACTCGCCCTCGCGCCTGGCCCACAGGAACGGCTTGTCGCCCTTCTCCTGCGCCCGCGTCAGGAAGAGCGAGACGAGATTCTCAAAACGTTCGAGCTGACGCGCCACACTCCCCCCTTATTCCGAAGCCGCTGCTCCTTCGCTGCGCGGATCCGCGCCGCCGGCCCAGCGGCCGTTCACCCGCCCGATCGCATTGGCCTTGAAGGTGCCCGGCGGAACGGTGCGAACGTCCAAATGGCCCAGTGTCTGCAATTGCGGAATCATGGCTTCGAGGTACGTTCCGCTCTCAACGAAGACCGTGTCGCCGGGCGCATAGATCATCGGCAAGGCGATCGCGTCCTGCGGCGACAGGCGGAAGTCGAGCACGCCGACGATTGTCTTGATGACCTGCGCAGGGATCGTCGAGCCGCCAGCCGCGCCCACGGCGAGGAGCACACGGCCTTCCGGCCCATAGACGATCGTCGGGCTCATCGAGCTGCGCGGTCGCTTGCCGCCCTCCACGCGATTGGCCACGGGGCAGCCGTCCTTCTCGGGCAGGAAGCTGAAGTCGGTGAGCTCGTTGTTGAGATAATAGCCGTTGACCATCAGCCCGGAGCCGAAGGAGCTTTCGATGGTCGAGGTCTCCGATGCGACGTCACCCCAGCGGTCGACCGCGACGAAATGCGAGGTGCCGCGCTCGGGCTGCGGCGCTGGAGTGCAGGTGATCTCGGCCGCCGACGGTGCACCGGGTCGGACGTTTGCCATGGTGCTGGTCGGAGAAATGAGGGCCGATCGACTGGCGAGATAGGCGGGACTCATGAGTCCGGCGAGCGGCACGCGCACGAAGTCCTCGTCCGCCAGATATTTGTCGCGGTCGGCATAAGCGAGCCGCTCGGAATCGGCGATCTGGTGCCAGGCCGTCGGCGAGCGCGGCCCGAGTGCCGACAGGTCGAAGCGTTCGAGCTGCTTCAAGGTCGCGAACACGGTGAAGCCGCCCGAGGAGGAGGGGCCCATGCCGCAGATTCGGTACACGCGATACGTGCCGCACACGGGGGCACGCGGCTTCGCGTCATAGGCTGCAATG
>CBHTSV010000333.1:0-2692 GCA_966095215.1 uncultured Sphingomonas sp.
CCGAGGCCGGCAAGCTGGGGGAAGATGAACCACATCCAGTGGCTCTGCTTTCGACCGGAGCGGAGCTCGGCGAGGGCGGTGTCGAAAATTCCGTCCTGGGCATCAATGAAGCGCTGGAGATTGTAGAGATCGGTCACGCCGGCATGATGGACTTGGCGCGGCCGGCGGGGAAGAGCGGCGGGCGGCGATAGGGGAGGCGCGCGCACCCCCCCGAGGATGTAGAAGAGGACCATCACCGGGCCGGTGATGAGCCTCGCCGCCCCAAAGCCGAGGCGGATGATCAGCGGATCGATTGCCGTATAATTCGCGAGGCCGGCGGCGACGCCCATCACTTTGGCGTCTTGGCGGTTGATCAAAAAACGTCCGTTCATGTCAAATGTCCTTGAACTGAGATGCTTCAGGCGATCGGCAGCGAAGTGGCGGCCGAAACGAACAGAAGCGCAGTCACGAAAGCACCGGCGAAGCAGGTGGCGATCTCACGGGTCGAAGCGAAACTGGCGAACATTGTTGAACCCTTTTCATTCTTTCGGACCCGACCATCGGGCCCACGCCATATTCAATGCATGGGCCATGCCAATTCGAAAATGTCGTTATTTTTCAGTAGGCGCGGGCCGCGCTCTGTGGAATTTGATGGTGATTAGCGCCGCCTGTTGGGAAAATTCCCCAAGAACTCTGCGTAAAATGCGGGCCGGCACTGTCCGAAAACGGACAGACGCTACAAATGTAGTCCGATAATGGTCAGCTCGACGTCGTGTCGCCGCCGTCGGGATGCAGAACCTGCCCGGTCATGTAGCTCGAGTCCTCGCAGGCGAGGAACAGGAAGCTTGGTGCGACCTCGTTCGGCTGGCCCGGCCGGCCCATCGGCGTGTCCTTGCCGAAATCCTTGATCTTGTCCGGCTCCTGACCACCAAACGGATTGAGCGGGGTCCAGATCGGTCCCGGGGCGACGGCGTTCACCCGAACATGCTTCTCGACGAGATTCTTGGCGAGCGACCGCGTGAAGGCCGTGATCGCCCCCTTGGTCGCGCTGTAATCGAGGAGGTGGGACGATCCGGCGTACATCGTCTCCGACGTGCAATTGATGATCGCCGAGCCTTCCTTGAGGTGCGGAGCCGCGGCCTGCGTCAGATAGAACATGCTGAAAATGTTGGTCTGGAACGTGCGCCGAAGCTGCTCGTCGGTGATGTCGCGAATCTCCTTGTCGCTATGCTGCTCGCCGGCATTGTTGACGAGGATGTCGAGGCGGCCGAGCTGGTCCACCGTCTCCTGGACCGCGCGTTCGCAGAAGGCCTTGTCGCCTATATCCCCGGCAATGGCGATCGCCTTGCGGCCTTCCTCCTCGACGATCTTCCGGGTGAACTCGGCATCGTCATGTTCGCAAAGATAAACGATGGCGATGTCCGCTCCCTCGCGGGCGAAGAGCGCGGCGACCGCGCGGCCGATGCCGCTGTCACCGCCGGTGATCAGGGCCACCTTGCCCTTCAATCGGTCCGAGCCGGGATAGCGGGGCCGCCAGTCGGGTTTGGGCTCCAGCTCGCTTTCGTGTCCGGGAAGCCGGTCCTCGTGGATCAACGGTTCCATGACGTCGGACATGGGTTCTACTCCTTCGGCGCCACCCCCATGCCCTCCCGCTCGAATTCCTCGATCGACGCTTCGTTGTGCACTGGCCTCGGCGCCTTCTTCGTGGCCTTGCCCCTGGTCTTCGTTCCGGCTTTCGATCCTTTCGCCACTCGCCGCTCCCTCCGCTCGGTCAGAAACCCACGCATATTCTAGCGGGTTCCCGGCTCAAGCGCGAACGGAGCGCCGTTTGCGGCAGGTGAAGGGCAGTCCTACTTAAGAGGAATGGCGGACGAAGCGGCACAGCAAGCGAAGGGCGGCTTCAATGCCCTGTGGCGCTTTCTGCCGATGCTTTGGCCGAAGGGAGATGTCGAGCTCAGGGCCCGAGTGATCGCCGCGGTGGTGCTGGTCCTTGCCGGCAAGGCCGCGGTCCTCCTGATGCCCTTTGCCTACAAGGCGGTGATCGACGGCATGTCGGGACGCACCGCGCCCTTCGGCATGGTCGCAGGCCTGGTCGCCGGCTATGCCACTGCCCGTTTCGCCGGAGTCCTGTCGGACAATCTGAGGAACGCGCTGTTCGAAAAGGTCGGGCAGCAGGCGGCTCGGCGGCTCGCGCGGCAGGTTTTCCGCCACATCCACGACTTATCGCTGCGCTTCCACCTGGAGCGGCGTACGGGATCGCTGACCAAGATCGTGGAGCGCGGGACGAAGTGCATCGACATGATGCTCTATTTCCTTCTCTTCAACATCGCTCCTACGGTGGTCGAGCTCGGCGCGATCTGCATCATCTTCTTCGTCAAGTTCGGTCCGGGCCTCGTCGCGGCGACGCTCGTGATGGTCGCGATTTACATTGGCTTCACTCGCAAGGTGACCGACTGGCGCGCACAGCTGCAGCGGCAGATGAACGACGTCGATAACAAGGCGATCGGCCGCGCCGTCGACAGCCTGCTCAACTATGAAACGGTCAAATATTTCGGCGCCGAAGACCGCGAGGCCAAGCGCTATGAGGAAGCGGTCGGCGCCTTCGCTCGCGCCTCGGTCCGCAACGAGGTGTCGCTCGCCTGGCTCAACATCGGCCAGTCGCTCATCACCAACGTGATGATGGCCGGCGCGATGATCTTCACCGTCTGGGGCT